>JARRRH010000001.1:0-51735 GCA_037380925.1 Deltaproteobacteria bacterium
CACCCCTGGCCGACTCGATCGAATCAAAATACAATTTCTGGGGCCGAACGCACGCCTCCGAGCAGGACTCGGCGGCAATCGCAACTACCATCGTGAACCTCGGCGAGTTTACCAATCTATCCGGAGCGCGAAGAGCCGCACATCGGAAAGGCCGAGCAGTTTGCGGCCACAGTGAGGGGTCTTTTTGCGCCCTGGCTCCGTCCGCAAGCAAAGCGGTTTCGGAAGATCATTGAATCCGTCAATGCCCTCGAATCTCAGATTGAAATCTGGAATGACGAGAGACTCTTGGAGGAAAGCCGGGCCCTCAGGCCCCGGCTGAGAAGCGAGGGGTACAGGGAAAACGTGGTGGCCCGGACCTTTGCCCTTGTCCGTGAAGCAGCACGTCGTGCGGTCGAGATGCGGCACTTTGATGTCCAATTGATCGGCGGCTGGGTTTTGCTGCATGGCATGGTGGCGGAGATGGAAACGGGCGAGGGCAAGACCCTGGTAGCAACCCTTCCTGCATGTACGGCCGCTCTGGCGGGCGTGCCCGTTCATATTATCACGGTCAACGATTACCTTGCCCAGCGTGATGCAGAGTGGATGGGTCCCATATACAGGGCGCTGGGCCTCAAGGTGGGGGTCATCATTCATGGCATGGATCCCACAGCCAAGCGGGAGGCCTACCGTTGCGATGTCACCTACTGCACCAACAAGGAGATCGCTTTCGACTACTTGCGGGACCGGATTGTGCTTTGGGACAGGCCGACGCCGGTTCGTTTGCAGCTGGAGCGTCTCTACGGTGAAGACTCCAGAGTGAACCAGCTTCTCTTGCGCGGGCTTCACTACGGTATCGTGGATGAAGCAGACAGCGTGCTCATCGATGAGGCACGCACCCCGTTGATCATCTCTTCAGAGGGGGAGAGTCTCTATGGTCCGAAGATTTACGAGCATGCCATGGGGGTTGCCAAGGGGCTCATTCCAAAACAGGATTACACGGTGTCTTCCAGCGAACGGACCGTAGAGCTGACGCACCGGGGTAAGGTACGGGTGAGGGATTTTGAGTGGGACGAGGTAGGGTTTCGCGCGAATGAAGAGCAGCGAGAGGAATTGATTCAACAGGCTCTTGTGGCCTTGCATCTTTTCAGCCGTGACAAGCATTATCTGATCAAGGATGGAAAGATACAAATTATCGATGAGTACACGGGCCGCTTAATGGCAGACCGATCGTGGGAGCGAGGACTCCACCAACTCATTGAGGTCAAAGAAAAGTGTGAGGTGACAAGGCGGAAAGAAACCCGGGCCAGAATCAGCTACCAGCGGTTTTTCCGCCGCTACTTGCGACTTGCCGGCATGACAGGCACAGCCCGGGAGGTCGCTGGAGAGCTATGGTCCATATACCGCATGCGCGTGGTGACCATCCCGACCAATCGGCCCATGGACCGAAAGTCCCTTCCAGATCGGGTCTATCGCACGGCTGAAAGAAAGTGGGAAGCGATATCAGAGACCGTTTGTGACATGCATCGGGCGGGGCGGCCGGTCCTTGTAGGCACCCGGTCAGTTGAGGCGTCGGAACACTTGAGCGAACTCATGTCGGCTGCGGGTTTGCCCCACAGGGTGCTGAACGCCCGGCAAGACAAGGAAGAGGCGGAGATCATCGCACAGGCCGGTCAGTCGGGCAAAATCACGTTGGCTACCAACATGGCGGGACGGGGCACGGATATCCGTCTTGGCCCGGGCGTAGCCGATCTGGGGGGGCTTCACGTGATTGCCACAGAACGTCACGAGTCGCGGCGGATCGACCGGCAGCTTTTTGGGCGTTGCGGTCGTCAGGGTGACCCTGGAACCAACGAGGCGGTGGTTTCCCTTGAAGATGAGCTCATGACCGCGTATATTGGGAGGGCCGTTCGATGGTTGGGCATGCTTTTTTTGAGACATCCGCGAAGTCCGGCAACCCGGTGGATTGGAAGAATTTTGTTTCGAAGGGCTCAGCGGAGAGCTGAACGCCTGCATGGGCGGATGCGACACGATCTCCTCAGGATGGATGAGCAGCTCAGCGAGTCCCTTGCTTTTACAGGCCGGCCTGAGTGATGGAGGAGGGCTTTTGATGAATCGAGTGTTCCCGAAAATCCCTTTAATGGGGCTTCTTGTTTTGCTGTGGGTGACAGGGGTTCGACCCCTTTCCGCCGTGGCGGAGCCGATGGAATTCGACGGACTGATCGAACCGAAGATGGTCGTCAAGGTTGGGAGCGGAGTCCCCGGCATTCTGGATAGCGTTAAGGTCGATCGCGGAGATATGATCCGAGAAGGCCAGGAGCTGGCAACCCTTCAATCGGATGTAGAGAGGACCACCATGGAGTTGGCGCGAGCCCGGGCGGAGCTGGTCGCGACAATCAAGGCCAAGCAGGAAGAGCTGGAATTCGCTAGGCGAAATCAGGAGCGGATCAGGGATTTGTATGAAAACAAGGCGCTCCCTTTTCAACAATGGGATGAAGTGGAGACCAAAAGGATTCTGGCGGAACTTGGGCTGGCAGAAGCCTTGGAGAACAAGCGCCTGGCCGAATTTGAATATCGGCGAGCCAAAGCGGTATTGGAACGGATGACTATCAGGAGCCCGGTAACGGGTGTGGTAGTCGAGCGGTTCTTACATCCGGGAGAGTACATTGAAGATCAGGCCATCTTGGAATTGGCCCAGATCGACCCCCTCCATGTTGAAGTGGTCATGCCCGTAGAAATGTATGGATCCATCAAGCCCGGCATGAACGCGACCATAAAGCCGGAGGCCCCTGTGAGAGGGTTTTACACGGCAACCGTTTTGATGGTGGACAAAGTGATCGATGCAGCAAGCGGCACCTTTGGTGTGCGTCTCCATCTGCCTAACCCGGACTTCAAGCTGCCGCCCGGCCTGAAATGCAAGGTCCTTTTTCAGCAGCACTAGGGGATATTTGTAGGTTTTGAAGGTTTTCTGTGTCAAGATCCTTAGCCAGTAGGGCGTACTATAGGAAAGATTTTACCAAAAAGTGGCACGAGTTTACTTAGCGGGTGGTATTCTTTTCCACACCCGAAGCACGTTTCTGGCCGGCCGCAGTAATCGTCCGATATCTCTATAAAATAATGGGCTTTTTTGCCTCAAGAGACGGCACAGTTCTTGCTCTATAATGTTTGATTTTATGGGCAGCTTTTCGGGTACGGTGAGGTGCCTGCGGCGTGGTTTGTTTCGCCCGTTTTCTGTTGACAAAATAGAGACTTCGGGTTAAGAAATTATTGGTTTTGCCGCTCTTTATCAGCCTCTCTTGTTATCCGTTGATCGGTCTAAAAAGGAGCATCATCATTTCTATCAATCGTTGGACAGACGCGACAGACCAGATGAGATGCCGAGCCTCTAGACCTCCGGCCGTCGTGGCCACTTCCAGGACCACAGGGTCCAATCAGATTTTTCTTCCATCAATCTTCAGAAATTCGAATACCAGCTTGGCCGGCAAGCGAGCTGAACAAATTGCGGCTCTTGCCTGACATGCGCAATATTCTGCCCCAACGTGTGTGTTCTTTACATAATCGATAAGCGGTGCATTTGGCTTTTTTCCGGGTCGAAATCATCAACTGTTCTTTAGGCTAAACGCCCTGCAGGGCAAACGAACCAGATATTCATTCTTTCCCATTTAACCCCTTTCTTCATCCAATGCGCAAGGCGACATCCTTTCTTCGCCTGGGCTTTGGAAAAACGGAGACCGACCATGGGACTCGCCAGACAAATCAAGAGATTGACGAAAAGAAAAAACGCTGCTGCAGCGAAAAAGCGGAGACGCAAGGCGTTTATTGAACCCTTGGAGCCGCGCCTGCTCCTGGACGCCGAAACACTCTCCTATGCGGCGGGTGCCGGATCAGCTGTTGACCTGACGCTCCGACTGGACGACGTTACAGAGGAACTCCAGCTGATCGACAACGTCAATCAGTCTCTGTTGCAAAGCCAGGCGCTTGCCGACACGATCGGTGTTGAGATCATCGGTTCGGATCAGGACGATACGCTGAGACTCGACCTTGACTTTGACGCCCTTTTCGACTCGATTCTGATGAGCTTTGACGGCGGGCTCGGCTGGGATACCTTAATCGGGCCATCTGTCGACAGCACATGGCACATTACCGGCGAAGATAGCGGCACGATTGGCAGCGTGGATTTCAACGACGTGGAGAACCTGAGCGGCGCTGCGGAAAATGAAGACACATTTATCTTTGAGGCCGGGGGCAGTTTAAGCGGCGCGATTGAAGGCGGCGCGGGGGGCTTCGATAGTCTCATTCTCCAAGGTGGTCCTTACGACACGGTGATCTTCAAGCCGACTGGAGCTGATTCCGGGAGCATTCATCAGGACAGCGAAATTATTGCCTATTCAGGGTTGGAACCCATCCTGAGTCCAATCCCTGCAGACAATATTGTATTCGACCTCACTGAAGAGGATGACCAAGCTATCATAGAGGCAGCGTCTGGTTCCATGATGCAGATCATGAGTGCCAGTTCCATTCCCACCTTCGAGACAACGTCGTTTAGCATCCCAAGCATATCCCTAACAATCAACGGTGATGATGGTGATGACAGTGTCACAGTAGCCAACGATTTGATCATGCCTGGCGCTGACCTGACGATCAACGCCGAAACGATAACTGTTGACCCCGGAGTCACCATGTCCACTCGCCAGATCGATGCGAGCGGGGATCCTTTGATCGATTCCTCGACAGGAGATTCAGGAGACATTACGTTCACGGGTGAAACCATTACGGTGGGATCGGGATCAAATCTCTTGGCCCATGATGACCGAGGGATTCCCCTTGCTATTGCCGATCAGTCATCTCCCACAATCAAATGGACCCCGGATCAAAGTTACCCCGGGGTGGAGCAGGCCGGCACATCGGGTGGTGGCTCCGGGATGAGAGTGGATATTGATGTTGACGGTGACCGCGAGCCGACCCTGGCTCTGGCGGATCCTGGATCCGGTTATGTGATCAACGAGATGGTGACCTTCAACGATCCGGACGGGAACGGAAGCCCGATAACAGTCCGGGTCAGCGAACTCAATGGTGGAGACATCATCCTGGAAGCGAAGGCTACTGTCTCGGCCAGACCATTGACGCCGGTGGACCCGCTTTTTGTGACTGACAATGCCGAAACAAAAATCGATCTCCTGGGGGCAACACTCAAGGGAAGGACGGTGGAGGTGACCGCCACTGCCGATACCTCCAAGACGACAAGCGAGGATGATGATCCCTTCACCACGTCTTTGGCAGACGCAGGGCTTTTGAACTTCTCCGAGTTTCTCGGATGGTCCTTCTCAAGAGCGACGGCTGAAGTGAAGATCGGTAGCAACACAACCATTGTAGCCGATAGCGACGCCATCATCAAGGCAGAAGCCGATTCGGAATCCATCATCAAGACCCTGGGGCTTGCATTGGGCGTCACCTATGCAGAATCTGAGGGTATCTCAAAGGCCTATGTTGAGAGTGGGGCCTCGATAACAGCAGGGGACAACGTAACCATAGAATCCACGACCACGAACACGGTTGAGGCTACGTCCTGGGCGGTTAAGGGAAAAATCCAATTCGCCCTGACCGACGCGACTTCAAACGCTGATGCTTACATCGAAAACGGCGCCACGATCAACGCCGACAGCCTGAATGTCACCGCGGACATTACCAATGCGATTGAAACGACTGTCGAGCCCATGGAGCTTACCGGGGAGTCGTCAGGCTTTGCTGTGGCCATAAGTCTGCTGACCTCCACTGCCAACGCCTATGTCGATTCCGGCATATCCATCCCGGGTGACATCAAGATCACCGCTACGACCACCACCGAGAACAGGACCACCGCCTCGGCAGAGCCGAAAAGCACTGTTTCGGGTTTCGTCGATTCAATCAAAAAGATCTACACCTATTTGAACCAGAAGAACAAACAGCCTGACGAGAAGACGCAAGCCTCCGATGACAAGCCCGAAAAATTTGAACTATCGGCAGCCGTGGCTATTGCCGAGGGGTCGAACACCACGAAGGCATATATCGGCAGCAATGCCGAGATCCGCTCCGGCGGCAGCGTTTTCGTGACCTCCAAGATAGAGGATGATTTTCGCCTGCTTGCAACCAGCGAGGCCGAAGAGGCCAAGGTCGGAATCAGTGCCGCGGTGGCAGTGGGCACGACCACAAACAAGGCCAAGGCCTATATCGACGATGGCGCAGAAGTGTCGGCGGCTAACCTGATGGAAATCAAAGCAAGCACGACGATCCCGAACCCGGCCGACTTTTCCTCGGTTCTCCCCGCTGACTTCTGGGAGGGATTGCAGCTCGCCTTCAGCGCCGAGGACATCGTCCAGGAGGTGACGACCTCTTATGTGCGCTCTGCAGCGGTAGGAGATGACGACACCGTCAAATTTGCGCTTGCAGGCAGTGTCAACATTCTCACCTTCGACAATACGGCCGAAGCCTATATCGGCGTGGGCGCGAAGATAAACCAGGATACAACCACCTACGTGCCTTCCGAGGAACAGACCGTCAGGGTCGATGCGAGCAACACGATCGCAACCGTCAACTTGGTGGGAGTTTTTTCCTTTACCCTCGACCCTGTCAGTTTGATTGAAGACCCGACAGGCATCTATGACTTCATGGGTTCAGCAGGCAAGGCCTCCCTCGGAGGGTCTTACAACCAGTTGAATTACAGGACCACCACCAAGGCCGTTATCAAAGACGGTGCGGATGTGGACGCCGAAAAAGAAGTCATCGTGGAAGCGACGTCGGATCAGTTTGACTTCCTGATGTCCGTGGCAGGAGGAGAGGCAGAGAAGTTCGGTATCAGCGGCGCGGTCTCCTATGCCAATCAGGACAGCCTGACCCTGGCTCAGATCCAGAGCGGCGCCGTGATCACCGGTGGTGCGCTCAGCGTTACGGCAAGGGATGATACCAGGCACATCAATGTGACGGGCGGGGTCCTGCTTTCAGAGAACCTCGGCGTCGGAGCCTCCGTGGGGATCAACGAAATCGATAGGGAGACCTATGCAGTCATCGGCAGTCTCCCCACTGCGATTGGCGGGCCCTGGGAATTTACCTTCAACCAGAACGGCGACCAGGAACAGATTACGGCCCTCGAAGAACAGAATTTCAACGGTACCGTTGAATCGGCCACAATAACCGATGGGCAGTTGGGCGCCGGAGAGATCCAGAGTATTTCCCATGACGCGACCCAGGGGGAATTGACCTTTACTTTCGAGGATGAAACGACCGCAACACCTTTAGCCGTGGATGCCTCAGCTGAAGAAGTGGAAGCGGCATTGAACGGTCTGACGACCATCGGTGACGCCGGCGGTGTCAATGTCACTGGAGGAGCAGGAGAGCCGTGGGAAATCCGCTTCAACCAGGTCGGCAACCGGGACCAAATCACCGCAGCAGGAGCCGGTGACTTCGACGGCACGGGCCCGCCGGAGGCTGCAACCGTGCGTGAAGGTGCCGACGACCTCTATGAACAGCAGCTCCTTTCGTCCACCGACGGCACGGAAGGAACACTGGCCTTTAATTACGAGGGGGATTCGTCTGCACCCGTCGCCCATGATGCTTCGGCTGCCGAGGTGGAGCGCGTTCTCAACGACCTGGACTCCATTCAGAACGCCGGGGGGGTCACGGTGAGCGGGGATGACGGCGGCCCCTGGACCATCGATTTCAACGACCCCGGCGACTGGGGGCAGATTACCGCGGAGGGTGTGGAAGCTTTCAACGGCAGCCTTGATCCGAGTACTACCAGGGAGGGAGACGCCACTACCCAGGAAGTGCAGCGGATCAACCACACGGGCACCGAGGGGGCGTTCAGGCTCAGTTTCGGAGGCCAGACCACGCGGCCCATTGCCTATGATGCCTCGGCTGCCGAGGTGGAAAGCGCCCTGAATGAAATCGTTCCAGGCGGGATCAAGGTGACGGCTGCGCCCGGAGGAGACCCGGGCTCGGATACGGTCAAGGTATCAGGCGATGTGCTCCTGGACGCCACGTCGGACGGGAACTTTTACGTTTTCTCCCTTGCTGCCAGCGTGCGAACCAAGGGGGATGAAGGCGGAGAGTCCGAAGAGCCTGCCAACGGCGAGACGCCGGATGGCGCGGACGTGGAAGATCCGCTGGACGGGGAGACACTGCCGGCGCTTTTCGGTGACGCAGAGGGGGCTCCCACAGAGGACGATGAAGGAAATCCGGGCGAACCATCGGTAGGTCAGGGCAAGACAGGTATCGGAATCGCGGGTGATGTTTCGATCAACACCATCACCGACTCGGCCATGGCCTACATCAATGACAGGGGAAAATTGACCGCCAACTCAATCACCCTTTCGAGTCTCAACGAGACGGACCTGATCGCCGCAGCAGGCGCAGCCGCCATGTCGACAGGAGGAAGCGACAAGACATCCCTGGGTATTGCCGGCTCTTTTTCCAAAAACGTCCTGTCGGGCAAGACCAAGTCGTACATCGTCGGGGCCACCATCACCGAGACCCATGCTCTCACCCTGACCGCCGAAAGGACGGGGGACATCTTTGCGCTTACGGCCGGTGGATCCCTGGTGCCCGATGAAAAAGGCATCGCCATCGCCGGCTCGGTCTCGCTCAACAAGATCGAGAACGAAACCGAAACCTTTCTGGACAGGGTCCAGGCCGTCGCCGTCAAGAGCACCGATCCATCCAGTCAGAACATTGGGAACATTTTGCTGTCTTCGCTGGACACCTCCGAGATGCTCGTCATTGCAGGCTCCCTCAGTTACGGCGGCAAAGCCGGGATCGGTGCATCCGTGGCCTTGAACAAGAATTACAACACCACCAAGGCCACCATCAGGGACTCGATCATCGAGCACGATGGCGGACTCATACTGGAAGCCATCAACGACAACGAGATCCAGTCTGGGGCAGCAGGTATCGCTGCCTCAAAGGACACCCTGGGGGCTTCCGGTGCGGTTTCCTTGAATTTCATCGACAACGAGGTGGAAGCATCGGTTTCCGGTTCCTCGAACAGAAACAGCACCGATAATGGGTCGATTTCACTCCTGGCCAAGGATGACTCCCTTATCGAGTCTCTTGCCGGAGCCGTGGGTGCTTCGAAGAAGATAGGGTTCGGCGGTGCTTTGGCCTACAACTCCATTGAAAACACCATCACGGCCTACATCGACGACTCAGAGCTCGAAACCTCGGGCAGCCTGAGTGTTCAGGCTCTGTCCCTCGGCAAGATCAAAACCATATCGGCCGGGGCGGCCGGCGCAGAGAAGTTTACGTTGGCCGGAGCTGTGTCTTTGAATTTCATTGAAAGTACCATAGATGCCCATATCTCCAGCAGTCTGGACATTGATGCCACAGACTCAATCAGCGTCCTTGCAACGGACAGCGCGGCGATCAGCGCCTTGTCCGGGTCCGTGGCAGGAGCGGGAAAAGTGGCCATTGGTGCTTCCGTAGGCTACAACGATATCGCCAACACCACCACCGCCTCTATTGTGAGCTCAGACGTGAACTCATCAGGGGGCAACATTGTGGTGGGCGCAAGCGAGTCGGCAGACGTCACGGCCATTGCCGCCGGCGGGGCGGGTGCCGGAAAAGTTGCCATAGGCGGATCAGTGACGATCAATGACATCGGCAACACCACCAAGGCGTACATCGGCGGAAACGCCACTGTCGTCGCCGACGGGAGCGTCGTGGTTGCTGCGCACGATGACCTGGGTATGATCCTTGTCGCAGGGGTTCTGGGCGGAGCCGGGACCGCCGCCATCGGCGTGTCGAACACCACTGTGGTCACGGACAACACGGTTGAAAGCTATATCGGCGATGCCCAGGTGACTGCGAGGGGCAAACAGGACACTGTCGATGTCGCGGCCGCTGAAAAGGACGACAACGGGAACAGGACGACGGAGGGCCTCACGGGACTCGCGGTTACGGCCACTTCATGGGAGGACATCCAGAGCTTCGCCGTGGCCGGTGAAGGGGCCGGTAAGGCTGCGATTGCAGGTTCGGCCACGGTGAATGTGCTCACCGAAACAACGACGGCTTACATCGGCCAGGATGCCACCATCAACGGTGACAACGCGGACGCGGGCGTGACCCAGGATGTCAGTGTGGTGGCCTATGACGACACGGAAATCTTGAGCGTGGCGGGGGCGCTCTCCGGTGCCGGCACGGCCGCTATCGGGGCCGGTGCCGACGTGGGCGTCATCGAAAAAGAGACGCAGGCCTACGTCTGGGCGAACACGGTCAATGCAAGGCGGAACGTCAAGGTCCAGGCCAACTCCACCGAGGACATCCTCTCTATCTCCGCCTCCCTGGGAGGAGCCGGGACAGCGGGTATTGCCGGGTCGGCGGGCGTGTATGTCATGGACAACAAAACTCGGGCCTTTATCGGAGATGATCCAACGGATACAGTCGATCTCACCGGTGCCACGACCACGGTTATGGCGGGCGGCAGCGTGCTGGTCTTTGCGATGGACGACTCCGAGCTCGACATCATTGCCGGGAACATCGCGGGCGCCGGCACGGCAGGCGTCGGGGTTAGTGCAGCGGTGACGGTGATCGACAAAACGACCGAGGCCTTCCTCGGTCCCAATGCTGATGTGACGGGCATGGGCGGGGGGAGCGGCGTCACCGCCTATACGGGTAAGTTTACCACCGGCTTTGTGCCCGATTCCGGATCAGACGACTTTGCCGCACTCCCGGCAGCGGAAATCAGCCAGGTGGATGATGGCAACGACACGATTACCTTCACGGCTCCCCACGACTTCGCCACCGGTGAGGCGGTCATATACAGCAAGGGCAGCAGCGACATCAACATCGAGGGCGGTGAGAAGCTGGAAGACGGAGAGACTTACTATGTCATCGCCGGTGATACAGACGCGACACTGGGTCCCAGCGAGATCAAGCTCGCAGCCAACGAGCAGGACGCCTACGACGGCAGTGCCATCAACTTGGCTGACTCTACCATATCCGGCACCCACAGCCTGACCGACGGCATTCCCAGTGCCCCGAATGGTGAGGTAACTGCGCCGGGACAACAGCTCGATACAACGGCCAACACCAACTTTGATAACAAAGGTGGTAATGATCTCAACCCTGACACGGACACCCAGACCAAGCAACGCATGTCTGTTGCTGATCCTAAGACCGTCAAAGGTGTCGCTGTCACAGCAATCAACAAGGACGACATCGAGACCATTGGCGTCAGCGGCGGCGGCGCAGGGACTGTGGCGGTCAACATTGGAGGTTCCGTCAATATCCTTTCGAGCAACACTTCGGCCTTTGTGGCGAGCGGTGCCAAGGTGAACAAGGGCACGGATACCGACGCTGACCCCACCAGCGATCAGTCGGTGTTGGTGGCGGCAGGGAACGACCTGTACCACATGGGGATTGGAGGGGCCATTTCCATAGCCGGAACGGCTGCAGTGACGCCGGGCGCCGAAGTGACGGTGATCACGAACAATACGAAGGCATACGTGGATGACGGGGCGCTGGTCAAAGCCGAGAAAGATATCGAGGTGACAGCGAACGCGAGCGAGGACATCCTTTCCGTTGCTGCTGGTGTGGGCGGCTCGGGCACGGTGGGGATCGGGGTCGCGGCGTCCGTCCTCGTGATGGATAACACCACCTACGCGTATATCGGAAAAGACGCCACCAGCCTGGGTGATCCCATAGATACTGATCCGAGTGGCGCCATGGGTGCTGTTGCAAAGGCGGGCGGGAATATCCTGGTCTCGGCCAAGGATACCACCGAGACCTTCATGATCGCCGGCAGCCTTGGTCTGGGTTTTGGTGCAGCAGGGATTGGCGGTGCTGCCGGAGTTACAGTGCTCGACAAAGACACCCAGGCCTTTGTGGGCCGTTACGCGACAGTCGATGCCAAAGGCAATGGCGGCTACCTGGCAGATCTCATCCTGGACGGCACAAACACCTCCTCCGGGTTCGGGACCGAAGCTGAGTTCCGGGGGCTCGCTGTGCAGGCACACTCCAAAGAAGACCTGTTCGTTATCGGCGCGAGCGCCGGAGGCGGGCTCTATGCCGGGTTGGCGGGCGGCGTCACGGTCGAGATCATCGATTCGGATACCCAAGCCTATATCGGCGAGTATGCAGACATCAACAAGGAGACCACAAACGAAAATGAGGAAGATCAGTCCGTCAATGTATCGGCAGCCAATGACTTCTCCGTGTTTGCTCTGGGCGGCGGGCTCGGTATCGGTGCAGCCGGCATTGCCGGAGGTATCGACGTGGGCATACTCCGAAACAGCACCACCGCCTACATCGGGGAGAACGCTGAGGTCTACGCCCACCACGATGTGGATGTGAATGCCCTTTCTAGGGAAGAGATTGATAGCTTTGGAATCAGTGTGGGTGCGGGCCTTGCGGGCATCTCCGGTTCGGTTTCGGTGTGGTCCATCGGAAGCGGATTCAGTTCCACCTATGGGTATACGGAAAAGGACAGCGACGGAAACGATGGCGCCACGCAGTCGGAAACCCCCCTGAATGAGAGTGATCTGACCTCTGTGCTGTCGTCCGAAAGCGACAAGCAAAGCGGCAAAGAAGGCGATCCGGGTGGGGGATTTTATTCGAACTTGGTCTCTTACAATGCCACAGACCAGAACGGTCCGGAGGATGACACGCCGGATAACACACAGCTTCTCGGAACCTCTACGAGTAGAGCGGGAAACCGGGTAGATTCAGGCACCTCCGAATCCCTGATAGGGGACTCGATGGCAGGGCCAAATCTTGCCGGCACCAGCGCTTATGTCGGAACCGGCGCCACGGTTATTGCCGAGGATGATATCAACATCCGGGCAATCGATCATCTTGAGTTTGATGTGATCGTAGGGAGTGCCGCTCTGGGAGGCTTGGGACTGGGCGGTTCCGTCGCGGTGCTGAGGCCCGGATACAGACGACGATATCCTTGTCCATGCCGGTTCTGTGGAGGATCTCTACGGCCTGGCCATCGCCGGACAGATCAGTGCAGGTCTCTCGCTGGGGGCTCAGGTGATCGTCATCAACGATAACAGCACCCAGACCGCCTTCATCGGTCTCCCTGTTGTAGACGAGGCTAACAGCGCCACCATCGACCGGGCCGGAGGAACCGTAACCGTGGAGGCGAAGGCGGACCGCACCATCGAGGCTGAACCCTACGGCGGCGGCATCAGCCTTGGGGGTTCCATCGGGGCATCGGTGGCGATTGTCAATGTGGGTGGTCACACGAAAGCTTACATTGATGATGCGCACATAGGCCAGGGAAGCGAATGGGTGGGAGCCGTATCCGTTATTGCCGAGTCTGTTGCAGACGTGGAAGCGTACTGCCTTGCTGTGTCTGGCGGGATCTTCTTCGGGATCAGCGGGTCCATTGCCATAGCCGACTATAGTCCCACCATCGAGGCCTCGATCATAGACGATGCGGACATCACGGTCGCCAACGACGTGACCATTGAATCCCATTCGCGGGCGGACGTGGAAACAGATGCCCTGGGCGTGAATGTGGGTGGACTGGCTGCCTTGGGGGCCTCCGTGGCCATTTCGACCAATGAACCTACGATAAATACCTTTATTGCCAATGCTGCTGTAATCGCTACCACCGGCAGCATCGCCCTTAGGTCCATACACAACTACGATAAGACAGGGACCAGCAGGCTTGACCAGGGAGCGGATGCGAACGCCACCACAGGATCCGGCTCGCTGTTGCTCGGGGCAGCCGGGGCCTATGCCGAGGCTGAGACCTCGGCCATCGTCGATACTCACATCGGTATCGGTGCCACCCTTTTCGCCGGTGGCGATGTGAGCCTGGTGTCTCTGGTCAATAACGATGCGGAGGGCAAGACGACAGGGATCGGCGGTGGACTTGTAGGGATCGGTGTCAGCCTCGCCTATGCCACGGCCAGCGGCAGCACCTTGACCTATGTGGACGATGCGGATGTGACAGCAGGCCACGATTTGGAAGTGACGACCTCTACGTATCAAGACGCCTGGGCCAAGTCATTGGCGGTGGCAGGGGGTATCCTGAGCGGAGCGGGGAACGTCAGTGAGGCGACGATCAAACCGTTTGTCAGCGCCCAGATCAGAAGCGGGGCCACGGTCAACGCCGCCAATGAGGTAATCGTCACTGCGAGTACAGAAGTGACCGGCGAGACAGACACAGAAGGCGTCAGCGCCGGCCTCCTGGCCGTGGGTGTGTCTGAAGCGGAGTCGACCGTCTCGTCTCTTGTGACAGCTTATGTGGGCGGGGCGAACACTATCATCAAGGCAGGTAGCTTGTCCGTGACCGCCGCCCAGTCATACCCGACCGGCGACTATTCCGCGAAGTCCAGCGCGACCGGGTCGTCCGGTGCGCTCGTGGCGGTCAATGCCACTGAAAGTACAGCCAAGACCACAGGCGTCGTGACCAGCTTTGTAGCAGACAATACAGTCCTTTCCATTTCCGATTCGATCGAAATCAGTGCGGTCGGTGACAGCAATCAACGGGCGGAGGCCGACAGTAACAACTACGGCCTGGTCGCCGCCGGTGGCAATGAGGCCGACGCCGTCTCGAATGTCCAGACCAATGCACATCTCGGCAATGGGGTGACGATCGGAGCCGGGGATTCGATCGGAGGGCTGACGGACGGCGGACTCTATTATGTCGTCGTGGATAAAGACAATCCCAACAAGGTGAAACTGGCCACCTCCTTCCAGAATGCCCTAAACAAGGATGCGGAAAATTATCCCGATCCCATAACGGTCGACCTTGGCCACCCGGCCATCGTCAGGCCCGGTCACTCTCTCAGGCCTTACTCGCGCTCTTCGGCTGAAGGGATCGAGTTTGATCCTCTGACAGCGCTCGATGCCGATAACGACACGATCGACCTTGGTCCGGGGCACGATCTCTACACCGGCCAGACCGTGATCTACACAAAGGGAGCCGGACCGGCCGTGACCATTTCAGCCAGTGGGGACGACTATAACTTTGCCCGGTCGGAAGCTGGAAGCGGCGGGCTGGTCGCCGGGAGTGCTGCCGAGGCGAATGTCACCGCCCTGAGTACGACGCGCGCTTATACCGCCGACGATACGGATCCCAACGATAGCATCCAGACCCGGCTGGAGGTTTCGAGCCTGACCATCAGGGCAGATCACACCGCTCATTTCGACAGCCGGACCAACACGCTCCAGGCCTCTGCGGTTGGATTTAGCGGTTCCTGGGCTACCAACATAGTCGGTTCCACGGTTGAGGCCGAGATCGGCCGGAACGCTGACATTACCACCAAAGACCTTTTCGTTGATGCGATCAATACGTCGCGCAAGAACCTGGTGGGGCCCGATGAGTACAACGTCGAGGCCGGATCAGGCGGTGTGCTGCAGGGCAATGCCTCTGAGAGCGAGACGGACATTGCCAACATCACCCACGCCACCGTCGGCGCCGATGCGACGATCACGGTCATCGGCAATCCTTTTCTCCCGGGTGAGTTCCGCGTGAGCGCCTTCAATGATGTGGAGGGTTACGACGACGTGAGGCTCGACTCCGGCGGACTTATCGTCGGATCCGGTGCGACCTCTGCCATTCGAGCCGACACCAACGACGCCATCGTCACAATCGAGGACGGCGTCACCATAACTTCGGTCGGAGATGTGGACCTTGAGACTCGGACCCGCGGTATCCTCAGGGTGGAACCCCAGGTTCACACCTACGGCCTGGCTTCGGCAGCGGTGGTGGACGGGCTCGCCCGCATGTGGAGCAAAAACGAGGTCAACGTCGGCAACAGCGTCCTGATCGATGCCCTCGGGACGATCAATCTCCTTGCCGGCCGGAATAGCGATGGGACTTTGAGCTATTATGATATCTTCTCCCACGGCGACGAGCTGAATGCCTCTGTCATTCCCATCAGTGACCTCGGCTCCCACGGAGAAATCAAGCGGGACCACATCATCACCGTCGGCACCATGCCTGACAGCGGTACGGAACTGCGCAGCGCCCGGGATGTCAATCTATTGGCCGAGCTTTACCATAATGCGGAGATCACCGCATACGGCTCAGGCAAGAACTGGATGACGGCCCTGGCCGGAGGCATTGACAGCATGTTCGGCTCGGACGGTATCTCGGAAGAGATGATCGGCGGGACAGCAACCAATGAGAAAAACGCCTCCGTAACAGTGAACGGCACCATCGAGGTCGGAACCCTGAAGAACCAGGAACTCGTTGTCGATAGTGCGGTGGACGAGCAAAATCAAAATCTGTTTATCTACGCAAGCACGCAGACCGGAGGGATCACCTTCACCCAGAGCACGGAGTCCCTTGCCAGCCAATTGAAGGACGAATATGAGTACTGGCAGGACCTGCTCTACGAGTACTCCGACGGCGATCCGGATCATTGGACCCCCGAAGAGACGGCCTATTCGCTGGAGATTCAGCGGGTGGAACAGGAGATGAAGGACCTGGGCCTCTGGAATGATCACGGGACCGCCGACACAAGAGACGACGAGCCCATCACTTCTTACGCGGTGCCCTATGTCACCGTGAACAACATCTGGGCCCAGGCCGGCACCATCAACGTGATGGGCCAGGACCTGCTGGGCAGCGGCAGTCTCAATGCTCCGGGGAACGTCACGGTGTCAATCACCAACAACAGCCCGGCATACCTCCGGGTCAACAAGATCACCATCCCGGACCATGTGGGCGGCCGGGTCAACTTCAATGGCGTTGATGTGGAAAGCAACGAGGACATCGCCGAGCTCAATGAGCACAAGGCAACCTTTGATTCCTCCGTTGTAGATGAATCGAATGATTGGATCAACATAGAGACCGGCGGTTTCGCCACCGGCGATGCGGTGATCTACCGTAACGCGGGGGATGGTGATGCTATCGGCGGACTGGTGGATGGAACCACCTATTACGTGATCGTTCTCGGTCCTGACAGGATGCAGCTGGCCGAAACAAAGACAGACGCTGAGGCCGGGACCCCGGTGAACATCACGCTCTCGGGAGAGCCAAGTTCGCACCGCCTTACGGCGATCCCTGTTTTCAGCACCTTCGAGACGGCGACCGGTACGTCAGAAGCCCCTGAGATCACCATCACGAATACCTTTGATGCAGACGCCCCTCACCCCTACGGGGAGGATGTGAGGACGTCTGAAGTCGAGATCGTCGGCGACATCAACAACATCCTGGGTCTGGTGGAGATTACCAGCGTGGGCAGCATTATGGTTCAGGCGAGCATCAACGCCGGTGACCTTCACATCGATTCCGAGAAGGGCAATTTTGTGATGAGTTACACGGACTCCATGTTCCACGTGGGTGGAAACCCCGGCGGGCTCGAGGGATATGGTTGGGATAACGTTGCAAGGTCTTACGAAAATTACACAGAGGGGAATACCACGATCACAACCTATCATTACTCCGGCAATGCCGCTTCGAATACGTCTATAAATAATGCCCTCTACAACAGCCCCCCAGGGGAAAATATCATCACCGGAATGAATGTATTTATCAGTGCAAAGTACCTGAACATCAACGGCACCATACAGAGCGGCATGCCCGAGCGGCAGGTGACCATCGCCCGGAGTGAGGAGAATGCAATAAACGGGGCAGAGGAAGCGGCCAACTGGTGGCGGTTTGGGTATAAGGGGTACGCCGAGCTTTGGGTCAACATGTATGGACTTTCCACCCAGGATTACCGGTACTTCAAGTTGCCCGCCGATGCCGATGACAACATCGACGTCTACTACGACGCCGAGCTCGACCGTCTCGAGCTGGAGCCGGTGCAGGTGGAGGGCGGCAACATGCAGCTCTACGGTCAGATCCTGAGCACCGGTTACGGTAAGCTCAGGGTTCTGGACGGCTATGGCCAGATCAAAATCGAAAACCGGACCAAATACGACCTGGTCACCAAAACGCTCGATACAGGGCACGGGGTGCAGGGGCGGCTGAAGATTATCGACACCGCATTTACTGATTTGGCGACCGGCATGCCGCGGGTCAGGGAGTACTGGCGCGAGAACGGCCAGGTTCAAATGAAAGAATATTTTCTCACCCCACCGGATGAGGATCCTGTTATCCTCTTTGAAGGGCAGGACGGTGGAGACCGGACGACAACCTACAGTCCGCTCGACGGCTGGCGTTATTACTGGAATACGGGCCGGAATTTCACAGAACAGACCATCACCACCTACGGGTCGTCGTCATGGTTGGATATCGATGCCCTGGCGGCTGATCCGAAAAATATCGTGGACGGTCCCCATCGGACGAGCATGGAGCCCAGGGCTCTGCGGGAGGGAGAATATTTTGCCTACGAACCAAGCGTGACCGATGACTATACCTACGATTTCACCCGATATCTGGGCATGCTCGTGGAGAGCATCAACGTCAACAGCGATACCATTACCTTCACCACGGCTCACAACATCAAGGAAAACGCCCAGGCCGTTGTCTACAGAAAAGACACCGGAGGGGACATTGGCGGCCTCAAGAGTAACACGACCTACTTTGTGATCCTGGTCCCAAATAGCCCGAACACCATCAAACTGGCGAAAACCAAGAGCGAGGCGCTTGGTGGGACAGCCATTAACCTGACCGGCAGCCTCACGGGCACCCACCGGTTTGGAATAACCAGAAGGGAGCTGATCCGTCAATGGGAAACTTCCACCTGGTACGGGACCACAACCTATTACAAAAAGGTCGGCGAGTACACACCTCAGAAGGACGTCCACAGCCACAGTATTCGTGCCGACCGCGACATCGATATTGAGTTTATCGGCTGGGATGCGGGTGATCCAAACGTACAGGCCTCGGTCGCAACGAATAACAGCAACCTTCTGGTCGATGGGGCGGTCAGGAACGCGGTGGGCTCAACAACGCTCACTGCAGGCAAGGAGATCAAGCTGATCAATGACGAGGCTGTCATCGGAGGCCGGGATATCACGCTGAACGGCGGTACGGGGATCGGCAAGGATAAGACCCTGCGGACCAATTTGAATGGCGGTGTCTTGAATGCACAGACCAGCCCGGGCGACATCAGGGTGGAGGAGATTTCCGGTGAATTGAAGGTCGGGCATGTTGACGCCTTCGGGGACGTGGAACTGACAGCCCAGTATGATATTGTCGCAGAAGATTCGTCCAGCCTCGTGCGCGGGGGTAAGGTCACGCTGACCTCGAAATATGGGGATATCGGGACACTGGGAACGGATGGGACGGCTTCCGAACCCGCCTCCGATGCCCTGCCGCTGAGAGTCGATACCGGTGAGACGGGCCGGGACGTCCTTTTGGCGAAGGCAAGTGGAGAGGTGTATCTGAGTGAGGTGGACGGCGCCCTTCGCCTGGAAGGCGTCGAGACTTACGGTGATGTCCGCATCGAGGTCCTGAATGGGGACCTGGAGGATGGAAATCTGAACGAGGCTCGCGATACGCGGACCATACAGCAGTTGGAACAGATGTGGGACCGGATGTGGGCCACGGAGGCCACGGCGGACAACAGCATCAACGCAACGATCAGTGCCTACGAGAACGTCAAGACGCGCGACTACCACGCCTACTGGAGGTACCGTAACCGGCAGACAGACGACTCCGTGAGCGGCTTGACCAACGGGGTCACCTATTATGTCGTGGTCGACAGCGACGATGCGAGCAGAATCAAATTGGCGGCAACGTCTGCAGATGCAACGGCCGCTGAGCCTGTTGTCCTGGATCTTACCGCCTCCACCGAAACAGGCGCCGAACATCGGCTCTACGCGTTAGGTACCTGGTCTCCCATTTTGTTTGCTTCCTCTGAATATTCTTCCGGTGGGGCTGTAGACAGTGATGCTGATACGATCTTTTTGGGGCCGCACAGTCTGACTACGGGCGACGCCGTGACCTACTACCGGGTGGTCCCCTACGATTCCACCTTCCAGGTGACGCTGTCGGATGCGGAAAGGGATTACTATACGGAATACTATTCGAACCAGGGTCTGGATCCTGAGACTGCCATCGCCACCTTGGAAAACAAGCGCACCACCGAATACCACACCCTTCACAGAACCTACGGGGATGTAGGCAACAGCAGTATGATTTCCGATCTCAACGATCATGACGCGGACATCTACGATTCGACGTGGTCGTATGACGACGAAGACCCGAATCTCCACCGGACCTTCGGCGGCTCTGAAATAGCCGACTCGACCATCGACCTAAGTGTTCATGTCTTTACCAACGGCCAGGCCGTGATGTACCGGAGCGGCGGCGGTTCCATCACCGGACTGGAGGATGGGAAAATCTACTACGTCGTATTGGATGATGCCGATCCGGGCAAGATCGGGCTGGCAGCCACCCAGGCGGATGCAACGGCTCCCACACCGAAGACCATCACCTTCACCCACGAAAATGGCGACAGCCACTATTTCTCCGATGGCGAGGTGCTGAAGCAGCGGGCGGCCTGGAGCGAGAATCAACTTAAGAATTCGGTGAGCGCGACCATCACGAGACCCAAGACTGTTTCCGGAACGACGATTACAAAGGAGGCGCCCAACATCAAGGGGAGCAATATCGCCCTGAAGGTCTCCGGTAATGTCGGTGTGGCCACAGGACAGTTCGAGATCACCCTGCCCTTGAGTTCCCTGAGCCCGGAGCAGAAGACAGCCCTGGCCGCTGCGGAGCGGGACGACGTGACCTTCTATGCGGATGAGGCCGGCACGATCAGGATCTCACCGGACGGGCTGTATGTGGCGGGCGTGGATGCCGGCGACAACAAGATTCTGTTTGATAGGAGCCACGGTTTCTACAATGGTCAGGCCGTTATCTACACGAACGGAGGGAATCCAAGCATCGGGATCGAAGGAGGCGGGTCCCTGGTGGATGGGCAGACCTACTATGTCATCTCATCCGGCCTGGCCTCCAACGAAATCAGACTGGCAACGACCCAAGGAGGACCGGCCATTGACCTGGCCAGCGGTTTAACTGGTGACACCCAGATCATATTTCCCAAAGTGGCCAAGTTGCGCATCGAGCTTGTGGAAGATGTGGATGTGGAAACCGACGGTGTGGTCACTGCAAGCGGCGGCAGCGATGTGAATCTGGGTTCCGAGGGGATCATCCGGATCGACCAGGTGCTCGCCGGCGAGCCCGGAGAGATGGATGGGAAAGTCCGCCTCAAGGTGCAGGAGGCCCTGACCAACGACAGAACGGATGACCTGGATCCGGTGAACATCAGAAGCGGGGATCTGATCTTGGAGGCGGAGGAGGAGAGTATCGGTTCCGCATCGGCAGCGCTCTTGCTTGACTTGGCCTCCGGAGCCTCCCTGATTGCCCGGGCCAATCATGATATCTACCTCCGTGGATACCAGTGCGATCTGAGCATCCAGGAAGTGTTCGCCAATGACTTCGTGGATCTTCGGGCCGACGGCTCTATCCTGGATGCCTTGGATGACGACAGCACCACGGCCGCCTGGAACATCAACGCCCACTCCGTGTATCTTGAGGCCGGGACCGGGGCGGATACAGAAGGTTCGATAGGCTCCGCCACCAACTATCTCGAGGTCGATCTGCACGGCTCGGCGCTCCCCGCATTTGCGGACCAGGACATCTACCTCCATGACATTGCCGGCGATATGTATGTGGATGAGGTGATATCCTTCTATGGCAGTGTCGGGCTGAAGGCAGCGGCATCCATTCTGGATATTGACGAGGGTATTCCCGGCAATCCACTGGTCGATGTGTACGGGAATAACATCACCCTCGTGGCCGAATACGGAACCATCGGGGCCTCGGGCGACGACCTGGATATCGACTCCTCTTTTTACGACCCGGGGACGCTGACCTCGTCCAGTGAATTCAATACCTATCTTATTGAACCGCTTGGAGATCTCAGCCTCTACACGGTCCAGACCAACGCGGGCACGGCCTTCATTGCCGCTCCGGCGGGCCGGATCCTGAACGGCAATCCTGGCGGTCACAATGTCATCTCCGGCAAGACCTACCTGTTTGCGGCCCAGGATATCGGCGAAGTGGGGAATCCTATCACCACCGAGGTCGGCAATATCGAAGGCAAGTCCACGGCGGGCAGCACCTGGGTAACGAACACCGGTCCGTTGACCGTGGGCGGGGTGGTGGACAGCTCTGACCCGGGGATGCTGGGTGGAGGGTCTGCCATCATCACGGCGACAAGTCCCATTACTGTGGAAGAGGATTTGGTGTTCCCCAATGAAATCATCCTGACGGCAGGAGACTCCCCGGATGCCGGTGACGACCTGGTCGTGGTCAGCGGCAAGAGAGTCCAGTCAGAGTATGTGGAGTTGCGAGCAGGGGACAACTTGATCATTGAAGAAGACGCCGTGATCGAGGCGACAGCCCTGAAGCTCTTCGGAGATTACGGCAATGCCGACCCGGAGGTCGGGTCCACCATAGACCCGCGGGGAGAGATCATTGCCACGTCGGTTGAGATCCTCGGTGAAGCCGACGGCGATGTGTTTGCTCTCGGGAATCTTTCGGCACCTGCGAGCGTTACAGGCGGGGGAGGGACAGACGAGCTGATCGGACCCGACGAGCCCGGTGGGCCGGACGGGCTCATCAATAGCTGGGAGATCCTGGGTCCCAACAGCGGCAATCTAAATGAGATGTTTATCATTTTTTCCGAGGTGGAGAGCCTTACCGGCGGCTCCGGGGATGACACTTTCTATTTCCGCGGTCCCGGCAGCGTGGACGGCGTCGTGGACGGCGGTGCCGGGTTCGACATCCTGGACTTCCTCCAGTCCGATTATATCCAGCAGGCGGCTCAGGATTTCATAGACGTGGACCTGCCCATCGGAGACCCTCCTCCCGTGCCCTTTGCGGCAACCGGGGGGATTGTCCGGATCGAGGACATCAAGGTCATTCTCTTGGCGGAACTCCAGGAGGACGGCACGCTGGTTCTGAACATGGGGCCGCGGGCGGCGGAAAGGCTGACGATCAATACTGAAGACGGCGACGAGGTGTTTACCCTGGGTCACGTGAAGGGGGATCCGGCCGATGCGGAGGGGGAGACCATAGCCGTGTCGGCCTTCGGCTTCACCCTGGAATATGACGGGGTTTCCTCAATTCGCGGCTCGGGAGGCGAGGGGAACGACACCATCTTCCTCAGCAGTGACATCATGGCTCCGGCCGAACTGGACGGAGGTCCGGGGAGCGACACCTTGACGGGCGGTGCGGGCAACGACATTTTGCTCGGCGATGCGGGAATCATTACCCGCTCTTACAATGATGACGAGACCCTACGCAAAGATGTGCTTCTGACCGACGTGGGGATGATCACAGGTGCGTATACGCCAAGCGATTTAGGCTGGAAGGATGTGAGCTCAGCTGTTGTTTCGGATCTATTGGAAGCAGATCTCGTTCTGCTGACTGGTGCTTATAACGGTGACGGAAGCAAACATTTTGTTGAGAATTCGTGGGGTTGCCTAGAGTGGGAGACCCAGTTGCTTCTCGTCTTGCTCCTTGAGGACGGAGATGACATCCTTGACGGGGGTGCCGGGGATGACGCCCTGTTCGGCGGCCGCGGGAATGATTCAATTGGGGGCGGCGATGGGCGCGACTACCTGGTGGGCAACGCCGGGAATGACGACCTGGACGGCGGGGATGAAAACGACATTCTGGTGGGCGATGACGTCACGCGAATCGTACCTGACAGTCCGCTTCCCAATGTGTTGCGCGGCCTCCATATGACGGGCGGGAACGGCCACGGTGGAGGAATCGTCCTGGGCGACTCGGGAACAACCATTGTGCCCATCGTCTCGGTTCTTCCCAATAAGGACCTAGACCCGCTTGTCGGCGTGACGACTCACGTCAGCAGCGACCTTCCCATCCTGCCGGATGACAATGTGCTTGACCGTGCTGATGGCACGTACCTGGTGCCCTTGGCCTCGATCGTCACGGACGTGGGGCACCACCTTGATCTCCTTCCCGGCAATGATAGGCTCTTCGGAGGCGAAGGCGATGACAAGCTTGTAGGCGACAACGCGGTCGTTTTTTCTCCGGGCGTAACGATCAACCAGGCATTTCTTGAATCAGCCTTCGGTATGACATGGGATCTCCTCGCGGCCCTCGATGATTTCGGAGACTTGATCCATCGACTGCACGACGCCGTAGGAGATGGGGATAACTGCCACCCGTGCTACAGCTACGAGGATGTGGTTGTGGATCAGACATTCTGTCTGGGGAATGACTTCCTAGACGGCGGTGGCGGCAACGATTTTATGGTAGGCGACGAATTGACGTTGAAGGCCCCCTCGATTGGCGTGCCGACGGATCTGGTCCACGATTTCCACCACCTGATCAACGACCTTGAGGACGTTGGGGATGAGGCCGACTGGGCACTCCATGAGCTCGATGATGTGGCCCATGACCTGCGGGATGACGTGATTCCCGTAAAGCACGGTAAAAAACGGATTAAGGGCCACCTCGTGCACCACATCGACCGCATCTTCGTCGGGAATGACTCGCTGGTGGGCGGTGACGGAGATGACCTCATGGTGGGTGACAACTGGAGCTACCTCGCACCTGAGATAACAGTCACATCAGGTGGATGGCCGGGCTACCATGGGTTCTGGCACCATGATCATGGTTGGGGATATGACCGCGGCAACCACTATGGGTGGTACAACGGAGGTCACAACAAGGATGGTCATGACGGACCGGGAGACGTGTGGATCGTCGGTAAAGATACGATGGACGGCGGTGGAGGCAATGACGTGATGTTCGGTGACAGTATCGCGCTGACAGAGCCGACCATGGCCTCGACCGCAGATCTGTGCTGGTGGAAATTCGGAGCTGTTCATCACAAGGTCGAGGACATTCTTGATGACATTGTCAAGATGGGCCAGTATGGCGATGTCAGCGAGAGCTGCAACGCGGTGAACGGTGGCAATGATTACATTGTCGGCGGTGACGGGGATGACATGCTTTTCGGTCAGGGCGGTAATGACAAGCTCTACGGTGACGCCGGTAAGGACTTGCTGGTCGGCGGCTACGGTAAGGATAAGCTGGTCGGTGGTCCGGGCAAGGATAAGCTCATCCAGGGGGTTAGCCGTTACGAGGATTCCAAAGGGCATAAGCACAAAGGGTGCTATGAGACAAAATGTGCTCCCTGTGCCGCTTGGGTAAGGCATTTTGTGGGGCATCTTGGGAGTGATGGCAGCCACGACCCTAACAGCGACATACAGGTGGTCCTTCCCGGCAGGGATCACGGCAAAGCCGACAAGGCCAAGGGAAGCAAGAAATAGGGGAATTTAAAAGGCATCTTGCAGCCACGGAATGGAAAAGAGGGCCGAACCACACAAGGACAAACTTCTGGTGGTTCGGCCTTTTTAACGGTACAATAGATAAGGGCTTGAAACACAATAAGGCTGACTAATACAAACGCACTAAACAGAATAATGTCACTCTGGTGGAAAAGGAAGAGCATAGCAGTAAAGAGAATGGAAGAGGTTCAAATCCCGCAACGGAGAATACCCAGGTAAAGATCCGGTGGGATAGATCCGATACCCGGAGTGCCTACGCTGATCGTTTCAATGTGATGGTCACCCGGGAGGAGATTATTCTGTGTTTTGGTTTGAACCAGGCCCTTGATGTCGGCCAGAAGGAGATGACGGTTCAACTTTCGAACGGAATCGTCCTGAGTCCCTTTGCAGCCAAACGGTTAGCCAATGCACTGAACCGTGTCCTCCAGGACTATGAGTCCAAATATGGTCCTCTGAAGGTGAAGGCTGCGCCGTCAACGGATTGGGCTCAGATTGCGCCACTCAGCGAGAAGCCCCCCTTTTCTGAGAAAGCAGGCCTGCTTTTTCATCTCGTAAAAAACCTCAACACAGAATACGGTTTTGAGCGTTCTTTCAAGATTTCCGAAAAAACATTGCTTGGAAATCGATTCCTGTTCACCATGAGTAAGCACGCCATAAGACAAAATCCCGATGAAGCCATATTGAATATCTGCAGAAAAATGGATATGCCGAAAAAATTGCTGGAAGTCTTCCATGGAAACTTGCCATCTGCAAATTATGTCCATTTCGGGTTTGAGGAGGACGAAAAAAGTTACATTTACAAAGCCTATTTGGAGTTCTGGACCGACTGGGAAAATGAAATTGGGAAAAAGTCAAATCCGTCCGACCCGTTCTTGGTGCATTTGGGATTCAAGTGGGACGTATCCGAGCCTACCCGATGCGTACTGACAAGATACACTTGCTATCCTTTCCTTTCTGTGGAAAATATCCTGGAGAGGTTGTCAAAGGTCTTTTACGGTGACCGCTACAGAACCCCTTTTGAGATCGCAAAAGGCATTGTCACTCTTGCTTCAAATAGAATATCCCACGAAAAGATCTTATATATCGAGGCAGAAGAAGAGAACAATCCGAGAAGATCATTCGACATGAATATGTACAGGGCCAAAGTTCGTTTAGAAGAACTTTACCCTCTTTTGATGGACATGTGCCAGCACTATTCAATTCCCACAGCGGAATTTGATATCTTATATGACCAATTCAAAGCCAAATTATTTGGCCACTTGTCCGGTGGTATTGACAGGGAGGGAAAGGATTTCTTAACCGTGTACTACGGGGTGGAAGGGCATTAACTCAGGAAGCCTTGGAAGGTGCCGAGGCGACTGTTATCGTAGAATGTTAATTGTGAAAGAAGAGCATGACTTACACAAGAGTTGATCTTACCCAATACGTTGTCATTTCTATTTGTTTTAGTTGTAACAACGACTGCAGCATCTGTATGCTGTCGGGGCTTAAAAGAAAGTTTCCTGCCATAGGCTTCGACCGTTTCAAGAAAGTGATCATCGATATTGTGAATAGCGGCAGGTTCGAGAATCTGATCCTTTCAGGAGCAGAGGTGACGACCTTTAACGATCTGGACAAGTATGTCCAATTCGCCGCTTCTCTTGGATGGTTCAAGAAAATACAAGTACAGACAAACGGCAGAAGACTCAGTGAAAAAGGATATCTGAGGCATCTGATTGATGGTGGCGTCAATGAGTTCTTCATCAGCATCCACGGCCTTGACGACGTTCATGATGCGATCACGCGCATGCGAGGGTCCTTCAAAGAGACGAGGGAAGGCCTTAAAAACCTTGAAGCCTTTGACGTTAATGTGATCAGCAACACGGTTCTGACAAAAACCAATCTTCACGATATGGCTCGCCTCATGACCTTTTTGTCCAATGAAAGGATCAGCGAGATTCAGTTGTGGAACTTCTTCCCTATGGAGAGAACGGACACCAAAGATCTTGTGGTAAGCATGAAGGATTTCACGGAAGTTCTCCCCGAAATACTTTCCATTGTAAAGAGAGCCGGTAAGCCCTTGGTTTTGAAAAGTTTTCCCGAGTGTCTTTCTATGGGGGAGCCTGGGTTCTTCGACAGCTTGTTTCCGGTGACCGTGCTTCCAGATGTTTTTTGGAGAAAATTCAGCGAAAGCGGGTTCGGAACGTGTATTTACAGGCAGAGAGAGGAGTGCAAGGCTTGGAAATGCTGGGGTCTCTCCAGTGCCTATGTTCAGAAATACGGAGATGAAAGAAATCTCCTGAAGCCTATGATGTGAGAAAGACCATGGACGGATTGGAATACATGACCGCTCAGGATGTCTTCTTTGATTTCTGCTTGTGGGAATACACCCCTCTAGCGCCCTGGGAAAACAAATTCAGCTCCTCAACCCTGCTTTTTCACTCCTTTAAAGTCGCCGGTCTCGATGAGCGGATTTTCGATCTTATCCAAGCGATCCGTAAAGGGATCGGTCTTTCACGCACAGTGTGGGGAGTCAAGCAGTTAGGAGACGATATCCGATGGGAATTCTACTTTTATGATTACAGGAGAAGAGAAAGGGAGAGGTCCATTACGAAAGTCCTGGAAATCATGCGGCCTTTTGTCCGCTGTGGGATGAAAGTCAATGAAAATTACCACTATTTCATGTTCTCTATCGATATTAGCGGCGATCTTTTTGCAAAAGCCACGGAATTAGAAGAGATCCATATGTACATCGGCAACGTCGGCAGCACCGTTTCATCAGGAATCTGTTACTCCTTAAAAAATGAGGGGACAAGGCTTGAAAATTTTTACTTCTTTTTTGATGCGAAAACACAGGGGGATGAGATCTTAGGTAAGGTCGTTAGTTCTGCCTATATTGACACAACCGTAATAAAAATCGATCAAATTCTCTGGCCTGAAATGAGAGACTGCAAGGTCATCGTGGTGGCCAACAAGCAGAGTAATGACGCCGTCTATTTTTCAAGAATCAATGTGGATCAGCTGATCTTTTTCCTCAACAGGATGAACTATCCAAATGAGCTTATCTCTTTCATAGAGAAAAACAGGGCCAAGCTGGACCACCTGCAATATGACGTCGGTTATGACTACAAGATGGACGGAAAAGATTTAATGATTCTGAAAAGCGGCTACTATGGGATTTTTTGAATGACTGCTGGAAATGACCTTCGAGAGTAACGATGATCATCAGCATATACAACCTCCACAATATGTGTGAAAATAATACTTTTTTCCTCTCCAGAGCCTGGCGCTACTTTGAGCTCAACGGCCACACGGTCACGGATGCAGGGGATGAAGTTGACCTGGTTTTCATCGGCGGTTGTGCAGTCACGGACCTGATGCGTTCGCGGTGCGAAGACACTATCCTGAAAAGGATACAACAACTCCAGCAGGCATACTTTGTGATCTTCGGATGCCTGGCAGCCTTCCCGGAGGGATTCCGATCGATAACTGGCCGGAATGCTGATCGCCTTCGCCTTATTCCTTACCAGGACAGCGGTGAACTGGACGAACTGATTAAGGCACGGATCCCCTTTGACATGGTCAATATTAGTCGGCTGAAAGGACACGTACCCTACCAACCCCGGGTGGGGCCGGACGATTTCTATGTGCTGATCGCCCAGGGCTGCGTTAATAATTGCAGTTACTGCAACATAAAAAGGGCCAAGGGAAACGTGGTGAGCCGTTCGGAAGAAGCCATCGAGGGTGAGGTGAGGGAGTTATACTCTCTTGGAATCCGGACCGTGACGCTTTTGGGTGACGACTGCGGCTCGTATGGTCTCGATCGCGGCTCGACCCTGCCGAAGTTGATCACGCAGCTCAGCAGGGTGGGGCCCGAGCTGCGGTACAAACTCTACACGGTTTTCCCTCCCCTTTTCCTACAATACGCCGCACAACTGGAGCCGTTCTTTGCACAGCGCCGCGTGCCGTATGTGTGCCTTCCAGTACAGTCAGCAGCCCCTCGGGTTCTGGACCTGATGAATCGGCACTACGATCCTGACCAGCTGGCAGGGGTGATCGCTCGTCTCAGGTGTCTGGATCCCGAGGTCTTTGTCTACTCCCATTTCATCTTTAACTTTCCGACGGAAACCTGGGGCGAATTCGAGCAGAGCATTGCTTTCGCACGGCACTTTGACCACTGTGTATTCATCGGCTACGGCGAAAATAGCTCGACGCGGGCAGCAGCGCTTACCCCGAAATGCAGCAACCATGAATTAGAGGACAAGGCGCGGCGACTTGAGGAGTTGGTCGAGCGGGGTGAGTTAAGGGCCTTCGTGGTGCCGTGCCCTTGATCCCGGGATCGGGCTGGCCGTACACGCGTTTGGGGCTCAGGCCAAAACAGACGTGGTGAATGAAAATGTTACCCAGCACACACGACTTTCAGCATGGGATGATTTCCATTTTAAATGCGAGCAAACGGTGCGAGCCCAGCGCCTTTTTGTTCACGAAAGCGGTGAGGTTTTTTCTGGTGAACGGGTATGGCATAGGGAACAATATCGACCAGAGCGAGATAATCCTGGTGAACACATGCTGCGTTACGGAAGACAAAATAGCAGCCTCCAGGGAGGCTCTCGACTGCGCCAGAAACCAAGGGAATGGAAAGCGGGTTGTCCTGTTCGGCTGTATGGCCAGTCTCCCTCTTCCGGGATTGGAACGGGAGTATCTGATCTGCATCGGCCCCAAGAATCTGGACGCGCTGGATACTCATTTCCCGCACCATACGTCGGTCAATGATATCCCTGTCAATCAACTGTCCCCGCAGCTCTACGAACCAGGACAGGGACTCGGATACGGAGACTACTTTGTGCTGATTGCCCAGGGCTGCTCTAACCAGTGCTCCTACTGCAACATTAAGCGGTGCAAAGGAGAGGTGAGAAGCGAACCTGCCGAAAGGATCCTTCCGCAGATCCGGAGAGGCCTTTCCCTGGGGGTGCAGGAATTTGCCCTTTTGGCTGATGACTGTGCGAGCTATGGTCGTGATCTTGGGACCGACCTCGTGCAGCTCATTGAACAATTGTTCACCTCAAAACCCGATTTCGGTCTGAAACTGGGGTATGTTTATCCGCAATTTATCCTGAGGCATTTCACCAGGTTGAAGAAAATCTTCGGAACCGGACGGATCAGGTACCTCAACATTCCGGTGCAGTCAGGCTCACAAAGAATCCTGGATCTCATGAACCGGCGTTATTCCATCGACAGAGTAATGGAAGCCGTCCGGGAGTTGCACGAGGTGGCACCACGCACGACCTTCTGCACGCACATCATGATCAACTTTCCGACCGAGTCCCATGACGATTTTCTTAAATCCCTCGCGGTTGCAGATGGCTTCGACGAGGTGCTCTTCCTGCATTACTCGGACAATCAGGACACCGCCGCTGCCCGCATCCTCCCTAAAGTGTCTGAGCCAGAGGTCCGCAGGCGGCTGGACATGGCTTCCCATTACGCGAATCATTGGAGGCGGGGGCAAAGCGCCGTCATCAAAGATTTCAACTGTGATATCCCCTACAACATGCTTAGAACCATCGAAGGATAGAACATGGCCCTGCCTCTGATAAAGGTCGTGCAGTTAACAGTAACAAACAGGTGCCAATGCAATTGTCAGCACTGTGGTGTCTCAAAGCTCCGACAAACGATCAAGGGCGAACTCACATTGAAGCAGATCGATTTACTATTTCGGGACTTCAAGCTTGCCGGATGCCTGGTCGTTGATTTATTCGGCGGCGAGCCCACGTTGCGTCAAGACCTCTTCGAAATCATCGAGCTTGGGAAATTCTATGGGTTCATCGTGTCGTTGGAAACGAACGGATATGTCGTGGATCACGCGTACATGGAACGGCTCGCTGCAGCAGGACTGGACCTGATTTATCTAAGCCTGGATGATTACCGGGCAGAGATCCATGACAGAATACGAAGGAAGAAGGGAAGCTTTGAGAGGGCTGTCCGTGCCCTGGAGCTTGGAGCAAAGACGGATATCGTCATGCACGTCTCGACGGTTCCTCAGACGCGCGAGTATTTCACCAATGGAAATATCAATCGGTTCATGGAGTTTGTGCTGGAGCACGGCGCGGAGCAGGTGCGTCTCCTGCTGCCCCGATTTGTCGGCCATTCGATTCGTGAGGGATGTGGTCCTCTGGGTGCCGGTGAAGAGAGGGAGCTCTTTTCCTATGTCTCCGCGGGCTATTACGATTACATGTACGTGCATACCCCGGGGACGCCCCTTGGGGAGACTAATGTGTGCACGGCCAAGCAGGTCTTCTGTCACGTCATGAGTAACGGCTGGGTTGCGCCTTGCCCTTATTTTCCGCTGGTTTTCGGGGATGCAACGCGGGAATCGATCGTTGATATCTTTGAGCGTATCCAGGGACATCCTCTGGTGCGGCTTGGCGGCGACTATTGTCCTATGAGGAATGAGGAGTACATCAACACCCATATCCGAAAGTTGGGGCTCGATCGACCGTTTTTCCCTATTACGGTCGACAACCAGATCAATCTCGGCGCTCCGTGCGGGGCGAGATGCCCGGGATGCGCTCACGGAGTGCGATCGGTTCCGAGGTCCGCTGACGAAATTGTTCGAGAGATAAGGGAGGTACCGTCAGAGTATAGGCGCCTAGAATTCTATGGGGGGGACGCATTCCTGCGGGATGACCTGTTTGCCATCCTCGACCACGTTTCTGCAGCAAAAAATATTACTTTGTGGTCGGCGTGCAGCCAAATGCCGAAAGACCGAGCTTTCATGGACCGCTTGCGATCCTATCGCATTGAGGCTATCAAGGTTCCTTTGCCTTTTCAGCCCATCGGTGACATTGGGCGCTCCGATCCCGGTAATGGGTTTAGAGAGGCATTGCAAGGAGCGTCCTCAATGAGTAGGTGGGGGTTTCCCATCCACCTCTATGTACCGATGATTCGTATGGCAGAATTTCACGCGGCTTTTGCGACGAGCGTTCATGAGTTGGGCGCGGAAAGGCTATACGGTTTCGCAAGAGACCTTGAACACCCCTTAGCCAATTCCGTCGCCTGCTTTGGCAGAGAACTGGAGCGTGTGCGGCTCTTATGGGCACGAGAAGCGACCTAAACCGGAAGGAAGCACCAGGGTGAATTTCAATAAGAATCGGGTATTGCTACTTTATCCCGCTGCAGAGACAGTGCAATGGAACCTTATCCCGTTGTCGTTGCTCTACGTGGCTCAACCTCTTATCGAAGAGGGTATAAATGTGGAGATCATTGATCAAAGGCTTGAAAGAGATTTTTTTGGAAGAGTGCATCAACGAATCACTCCAGATCTTATATGTATCGGAATTAGCTGCATTACCGGGCCTCAAATAGAGCAGGTCATTAGGATCTCTGAATTCATCAGGAAGGTTACAAACACTCCTATCGTGCTTGGAGGACCCCATCCCACTCTCTTGCCCGAACAGACGCTCGAGTCTGGACTTGTCGATTATGTTGTGATCAGTAAAGGTGAAGTACCTTTTTTGAACCTTGTAAGAGCGCTGAAAATGAATGGATCTGCTCAGAGAGTTCCCCAGGTGGGGTACAAGGAAAACGGAAAAATTGTTATCCATAAAGGCCACGTGCCGGAAATCATTGTTCGCAGAATACCCTACCACCTCGTCTCCCGGTACGGGAGACCTTCGACCGTTCCCATCATCTCTTCCTACGGGTGTCCATACCATTGCTCGTTTTGTGTGGAAAAGGTCTTACATCCGACCTACTATGAAATACCGATCCGTGATGTCTTGTTCATGGTCGAGGAAGCCCTAAGCCTAGGTCCAGAGTTCATAGACTTTATTGATGATAATTTTCTCCTAAACAGTAAAAGGGTGATTGAACTTTTTTCTTCCTGCCAGGGGAAAGGCCTCGACTTCCGTTGGTTATGTACGGGCAGGGTGGATGGGGTTTCAAGTCTGGATGACGAAACCTTGAGGTTTTTGAGAAAAAGGGGTTTGGTATGTATCTATTTCGGAATAGAATCTGGTTCTAAAAAGATATTGAAATTGATTAATAAAAGGATAACGCCGGAGATGGTTCTAAGGCTCAATTTGAGACTGAGAAAAGAGGGGATCATCCCACACTACAGTTTTATGGCTGGGTTCCCAACGGAGACGGGAGAGGATATCGGAAAGACGATAGGATTAATGAATCGGCTGAAAGAGGAAAACCCCGAAGCCGTGATTTGGAAGATCAACCAGTATACTCCTTATCCTGGCACCGAATTGTTCGACCTCGCCATCCAAAACGGTTTTAAGCCTCCTGAGAAATTCGAGGAATGGAGTCATATCCATTTTTATTCTAAACACCATGCGGGGCCATACGACCTGCACTACTAGTAAAAATGCATTAAATCACGTGAGACGGGCCCCTCTCCACCTTTCGCGTTGACCAGGAGAGAGGAAAGCACTAAATCTCATGTGCTTCTGCAAACAAGAATAGATCAGAAAAGGTTCATATGGCTTCGGGGAATCATCAACGGAAGAACCAAGGCAAAGAGTTTGATTATCTCTGCGTGGATGACTTTATTAAGAACCTCTTTGATGCCCGAGCCCTAGCGACTGCATTTGAAATACGGCTTATCGACTCCCTTCTTCAGGACAAACATGCCACGGTTGATTCCCTAACAGTACAATTGGGCATGGACAGCCGTGGAATGCGCTTACTTCTTGACCTTCTCCTTGCCAATCGCGTGGTCGAAAATAAGAATGGCGACCTGAGTCTCACAGAAGAGTTTGCTCATGCGCTACAATTTCGTGAGCTGTTAGAGTTGAAACTCATCATGACAAATTTCGCCGCCCATGACCTCTTGGATTACTTTAGTGAATTGGTGAGTCGCCCTGAGCAATTTGTGAACAAAGCCCGCTTTTTCAAATTATTTTCTTATAATAGATGTTTTGACTATAGCCAGGAGAATTACGAGCTGACCAAACGGTGGATGCGGATTACGACCGTCTTGACCAAATACGAGGCGCAGGCATGTATCAAATACCACGACTTCAGCCGATACAGACGTATTTTGGACATCGGAGGAAACAGTGGCGAATTTGTCCGCCAGATTTGCAAGATATACCCGAGGGTTTCAGCTACGGTTTTTGACCTCCCTCTTGTTTGCGATATCGGGCTGGAGCATATCCGGTCCGAATCCGAAGCGGATAGGATAACATTTATTAAGGGAAACGCATTAACCGATCCTTTGCCGGAGGGTTTTGATCTGATCACCTTTAAATCCATGCTCCATGATTGGCCGGAAAGAGAGGCAAAGAAGTTCATGGAAAAAGCGATCCACTCTTTAGCGTCTGGAGGAACATTGCTGATTTTCGAGAGGGGTCCGATTGAAATTGGTGAGACTCCATTCCCGTATTCAATGATTCCATTCCTTGTTTTCTTCCATTCTTTCCGATCACCGGTAATATACGAAGAGCAGCTTGAAATGGACCACGCGACGTCATACATGGCGAAAGATAGCAAAGATAACAGCAGTGAGAAGTCCGGCATGAGCAGCAGCGCCGCACAGGTCGGCGATCAGGTGAGAATCCGCTGGGACGGTTCCAACATGAGGAGCGCTTATGCCAACGTTTTCAATGTCACCGCTGCGAGGGAGGAAGTTGTCCTTTTGTTTGGGATGAACCAAGCCTTTGATGCGGGCCAGAAAGAACTCAAGGTCCAGCTCTCCGACCGAATCGTCCTGAGCCCGTTCACAGCCAAACGGATGCTTACCGTGCTAAACAATGTCATGAAGGACTACGAGTCGAAATACGGCCCCCTTGACGTGCAACCCTCTCAACCAACGGACTCTTCGTTACAATAGGTCAGCTCAAGTTTTGAAGTAGGGGACGTTGGTAGGCTTTGAACGATTTGATGTGCTCCACAGTGTATCAACCCCAGCGCCTGTTTTAACCAAAAAGGCCGTTAAGAAAGTCTGCAAAACGTACCAGCGTCCCCTAATAGCCGCCGTAGGCCTGGAGTTCCTCCTTGTTTATCTTGACGATCCAGGGGTCTTTGGACATGCGGAGGAGAGGCTTCATCTGCTGACCCGCAGCCAATGCCTCTGAAATGCCCTGAAAGAAACCAACGCGAAGCCTGATCCATTCCTCCCCTGCTAAAGAGCATTTGGTGAGGTAGACATGGTAACCGTTTTTCATGAGAAGAACGGCGGATTCAACCATTCCATCGGGGGACCGCCCTGAGGCAAGATCGACCACCCAGAGCTTGTCGCCGAGTGCGTTCAAATTATGGGAGACCTCTTCAGGGGTCACATACTTGAGAGGAACCCCTTCGCGGAGATTCGCGTCCGGGAGGTTTTCTGACGCCTTCATCCCCCCAAACACATCCATGTTGAGACGGTAAATGGAAGGCCACTTGAGTGGGTCGCCGTAAACATCCTCGCGACCGGCGATCCTGAGAAGTGTATCGCCCTTTCGGACCCGGTAATGAGCATACTCGATGGTCCTGTCGGAATCTCCTTCTTTTTCCTCCCGGCCTGTCATTTCAGAGAAAGGGCCCGGGACTTTCTCGTCAACAGGCTTCGGAAGTTTCGGAGCTACTGCAACAGGTGGGGAATATGGGAGGGGCTTTTCGCTTAGAGCGGCAGGGGCCGTAAGTTGGCTTTGCAAGAGCTCGAGATTTGTCTTGGCTATCTCAAGCAGGTCCTTTCCCTCTAAGGACTGGATGTTGCTCAAATTGGCTTGTTCCACAGGCTGAAGCGCGATCACCCTCTCGTACATTTTCCGAGCCTTTTCAAGGCGTCCTGTCTCGTGGTAGACAACCCCCATATTGACCAGTGCATAAGGGTTGTCCGGGTTCAGGGAGAGCGCCTCCTCCAGGTGAATTTCTGCTTCACCATAGTTGCCTCTTGAGATCTCTTCAAACCCCCTGTTTGAAAGGACCACGTCCTTATTGGCGCAACCGAGCCCAAAAGCACCGAGCAGGAGAACCACTGAGACCAACCGGAAACCCCTCATAATATATCCCCATTTCCTAAATCGTATCGGTTCTCGATAATACACCTATTTGTGGGCAAATAGTAGGCAAGATTGGCAGGTTTTTAAGGTCTGCCTCGCCCGGGTGCACAGCATAAAATGTACTTCGATCAAAAAAGCGGTTGAGGATCTCTTAGCCGGCGGAGTTCAGGAAATCGTCGAGGATTTTCAGTGTTTTTTTGGTCACGGACAAGCGGATTTTTCGCTAGATTGGAGGGGTCTCTGGAACGACTTGCCGCAATGAAGATCGGTAGGTGTTGTGGGGTTCTCTGATTCTGTCCCTGAAGGAGAGTCAGTTTCAGAGAAGGCCGGAGCGCTGTTATGGGAGTTCATGTGGCATTTCCCTTCAAAGACAACGCCAGGCTCCATTACGAGCTGTTCAGTGGAAATATCCCCATAAAGCTTTCCGTTCTCTCTTATTTCCAAATGCTTTTTTGCAGTCGCATTTCCTATGAGCTCTCCAGCAACTAGGACACTTTGCGCTACAACGTCACCTTCTACTTTACCTGTTTTACCAATGAGCATGGCGCCTTCGGATTCGATCCTTCCCTTGAAACGGCCATCAATCCGTACAGCCCCCTGGCTCGTCAGTGTTCCCTCAAAGAAGACTTCAGGGCCGATAATCGTATAAAAAGACTGGCTTTTTCCATTACCGTTTTTCGCTGTAAACCTCACCCTCTCATTCCTCCTGTGCCGTCAAAAGGAGGTTTTGATCCCAATCCATCATGTGGTGGAAGGGGTTTATGCACTTTCCATTCTTGTGCAGTTCATAGTGAAGGTGGTAACCCGTGCTTCTTCCGGAGTTTCCCATACAGGCGATCATCTCTCCTCTTTCCACATTCTGTCCCTTCTTCACTGAAGCTTTAAGCAAGTGGCCGTATTCGGTCTCATAGGCCGCATTGTGCCTTATCTTGACAGTTAAGCCTAAAGAGCCGTTTTTGCCTACAAAGACCACTTTCCCTTTGGCAGGAGCCACTATCGGTGTTCCCTTCCAACCCGCAATGTCTATGCCCGTGTGAAACTGTTTTTTGCCGGTAAAGGGGCTTATCCTCATACCAAAGGGAGAAGAGATCCACGAATGCTGTGGATCAACTGGAGATATAGATGGTGTGTGCTCCAGCTTGTCCCTCCTCTCCTGAAGGGTGGTGATTATTTCCTGCAGATCCCCATCGAGCCGCCTGATCTCCGGGGGAGACAAAAAATCGGAAAAATTGGACCTGTAAGCATTCATAAGGGTCAGGTTTTCAGAACCAGATAGATCGGATTCGGAGTGAAAATCCTGGGGAGCGATTTCCAAGCCTCCTTGCCCGATGGTCCCCTGACCAGAGCCCTGGGGTTCCAGTCCTAGGAAGTTCTGAATGAAACCGGCCTTTTCTCTGATTTTTAGAAGCTCCTTGTTCAGGTGATCAATCTTTTTCCTTTGCTCCTCCACCTGAAACTTTGCAGACTGGTTTTCCTTCTCTAAGTAATAAGACCTCTGAGCAAGGCGGTGAAAACGGTACATACTCCACGTCCCCGCACCTCCCAAGAACAGGGTGGCCACGAATGCACAGCAAAAAATCATCCAGAGAAAAGAAGGGAGAGAAATTTTCACAATCCTCTTTTCAGGACTGGAAGGCATGAACAGAAGGGTTTGATATGTTTTGCCCGGCATGAAATAGCTCCTTGTCTGTTCCGGCTGGGTCTATTACCTCATGGTTTACCCCTGTTAATGCGGCTTAAAGACACGTATTTTTCAGACATGAAAAAGCCCCGGGGCCATAAGGCGCCTCATCTCCAATCAACCTGCTAAATGCGAACACTCTGTAGCCATAGGGTGAAATGAACACAAAAATTACCGCTTTGTATGTTATTTCTTACACCCTGTCAAATCCAGGCCCCGTAAAAAGATATTTTTACAGGGCACGGGCCAACTTAGGTGCCTTATTTTCCTCAGGAAACAGGAATAACGCCTGGAAGATCAGAGAGCGCCCTGGTTAAAACAGATTTCTTTTCAGATAAATACACGCAAGACCCATACCATATTGAAACCCTTTCGCATTTCCTTTATAACTTCCCTGTTGACTTTACACGTGATCTCTGGGTACAGAGTCCAAGTCAAATGAATGTTCACTCTGAACATGGAGGAGGATGATCATGAAAAAGCTCTTAATTCTCTTTTTGGTGGTTTCCTTTTTGTTGATGGGTATGGGATGTGCCGAGTGGAGCCGAACCCAGAAAGGGGCTGTGATCGGCGCGGGCGCCGGTGGTGCACTCGGGGGCCTGATCGGCCACAAAGCCGGCAGCACGGCTGTGGGGGTATTGCTTGGTGCAGCTATAGGAGGGGCAGCTGGAGCGTACATCGGTAACTATATGGATAAGCAGGCCGCTGAGATAGAAAGGGACATTGCCGGAGCACGTGTTGAGCGAGTGGGAGAAGGGATAAAGATAACCTTCAGCTCCGGAATTATGTTTGACGTCGACAAAGCTGACGTGAAGGATCAATACCGGGCAGAGCTTGGTGAACTTGCCACGATCCTTAACAAATATGAAGACACGAATATCCTCCTTGAAGGGCACACAGACTCGACAGGCTCGGAAGAACACAATCTTGACTTGTCAAGAAGGCGGGCTCAATCTGTAGGGAACTACCTCGCCACCCAGAATGTAAATGCCGCTCGCTTTGCGATAAACGGGTATGGTGAATCACAACCGATTGCAACCAACGACACCCCTGAAGGCAGGGCCCAAAACCGGCGTGTTGAGGTCGCCATATACGCTAATGAGAAACTGAAGAAAGCCGCTATGGAGAAAACAGGTTAGCGGAACTTCAAGAGGCTTCTCCAAAAAAAGATCAAAGAGCTCTAAGGCCTTTGCCTCAATGCTCCGTGATGAGCCAGACGCGGTTCCGGCCAAATCACATGGGGAGAGGGCCATTCCAAAAGGCGGGTCCTGCGGCCCGTCGACTGCAGCTTCAAAAGACAGAATGAAAGGAAGAGGCATGGTCTTTAAACATGACGTCGTCATTGTTGGTGCGGGGTTGGCCGGAGTGAGGGTAGCCCTTGAGCTGGCGGGCAAAGTCGACGTTGCGGTGATCAGCAAGGTTTATCCTACCAGATCACATTCAGGCGCTGCTCAGGGAGGCATGGCCGCTGCACTGGGGAACGAAGAAGAGGATTCCTGGGAATGGCACATGTTTGATACGGTCAAAGGCGGTGATTACCTGACGGATCAGGACATGGCCGAAATCCTGGCCAAAGCGGCCCCGAGAGCAGTCTATGAGCTGGAGCACTTGGGTGTGCCGTTCAATCGCAATGCGAAAGGAAAGATAGCTCAGAGGACCTTTGGCGGACATACCAGCGATTTTGGGAAGAAGACGGTCAAGAGAGCTTGTTACGCTTCCGACCACACCGGCCGGGTCATGATGGACACCCTTTATGCGGAGTCGGGACGGCGTGGGATAAAAGTCTACCCGGAGTTTTACATGGTGGACCTGATTCGACAGGAGGCCGGGGTGACGGGTGTGGTAGCCTATGAACTCGCCACGGGCGAGGTGCACTTCTTTCACAGCCGTGCCCTTGTCCTTGCCACGGGCGGCTTTGGAAAGCTCTACCAGACCACATCGAACGGCCATGCCAACACGGGTGACGGCGCTGCTCTTGCATACCGGGCCGGTATTCCGCTGGAGGATTTGGAGTTCGTGCAGTTTCATCCGACAGGCATCTACGGCCTTGGTGTTCTTATCAGTGAGGCGGCAAGGGGAGAAGGTGGAATACTTCGGAATGATAAAGGGGAGCGGTTTATGGAAAAATACGCCCCCACCATTAAAGACCTTGCTGCAAGGGATGTGGTCTCTAGAGCCATCGAAAAGGAAATACGGGAAGGCAGGGGGATCAACGGAAAGGACTATGTTCACCTGGATTTGACCCACCTGGGAAAAGACGTTCTTTCGGAAAAACTTCACGAGATTGCATCCTTTGCAAGAATCTATGCAGGCATCGAGCCGGCGGAAGAGCCTATTCCGGTGAAACCCACCTGTCACTACATGATGGGTGGAATTCCTGCCAATGCCGGAGGTCAGGTCCTGGATGAAAAGCAGCAGCCGGTGACCGGGCTCTACGCGGTAGGCGAGTGCGCCTGTCTCTCTCTTCACGGTGCAAACCGCCTGGGGACCAACTCTCTCCTCGATTTGATCGTCTTCGGTCGTCTGGCAGGAGAAAATATTTTGCAGGGAATAGGCAGCCTGGCCTGGATAGAACCGCAGCCCCAACCTGAAAAGGCAACCATCGAGCGTATCAAGGAGCTGAAGGAGAGAAAAAAGGGCGAGAGGATCGCCTCGGTGAGGCGATCTCTTCAAAGCCTCATGATGGAGCACTGCGCCAGTTTTCGAACAGAGGAAGGCCTCGGCAAGGCCAGCTCTGCCGTCAGCGACCTCAAGGCACAGTACGAGCATGTCCTCCTACATGACAAGGGCACTCGGTTTAACACGGACCTCACGGAAGCGATGGAACTGCGAGGCCTGCTGGACCTGGCTGAAGCGATTATCCTCTCGGCGGAACTGAGAGAAGAAAGCCGCGGTGCTCATTTCCGGGAAGATTACCCGGATCGGGACGACCAGAACTGGCTGAAGCATACCCTGGTTCAAGAAACAGAAGGGGTGCCTCGGCCCTTTTACAAACCGGTGACCATCACCCGGTTCCAACCAAAACCGAGGGAATATTGATCATGGAAGTCCACTTCAAGATTTTTCGGTATGATCCCGCTGTTGACCCGGGTCCCTATTACCGACATTACAAGGTAGAGGCGAATCCGCAGGACCGGATACTGGACTGCCTGAACCGCATCAAGTGGGAGCAGGACGGGACCCTCAGCTATCGCATGTCCTGCGGCCACGGCGTGTGCGGGTCAGACGGGATGAGGATCAACGGGACGTGTGGCCTCGCCTGCCAGAAAATCATTAAAGACTACACGTGCCCTGAGATTGTTCTGGAGCCCCTGCCTGTGTTCAGAGTCCTCAAAGACCTGGTGGTGGACATGGATTCCTTTCTGGAGGGGATCAACGCGGTGAAACCGTACCTCATACCCAGGGAAAAGCCGGACAAAGAAATCCTCCAGAGCCCGGAGGACCGGAAAAAAGTGGATGAGGTGGTTCGTTGCATCCTGTGTGCCTGCTGCACCGCGAGTTGCCCGGTCATGGGTTACAACAAGAATTACGTGGGACCCGCCGCCCTTGTCTGGATGTATCGCTATATTTTCGACTCTCGAGATGATGCCCACGAAGAGCGGCTGAGACAGGCTGATGCCCCGAACGGTGCTTGGCCCTGCGTCAACCACTTTGAATGCACCCGGGTGTGCCCCAAGGACATTCCGGTTACAAAGTCCATCAACACGATCAAGAGAGAGATAAAAAAGGCTCTGGGGAAAACCTAGTGGATCTCTGAACCATGAGGAGGATCTTATGGGCTTGAAGGAGAAATACGCTGTTGTAGGCGTGGGGTACACGCCGCAGGGCCGGGTTCCTGACAGAACCTCCCTGAGTTTTCATCTTGAGGCCGCAGCAAACGCAATTCGTGATGCCGGGCTCAAGAGGGAGGACATTGACGGGCTGATCTGTTACAGGCATTTTCCTCCTTGTAGCGGCGAAGGAGAGGTGACCCCTCAAATCGTGGTACAGCACCTGGGGATAAGCCCGGCCTACCTGAGCCAGGATGCCAATTGATCCAGAAGCCACCTCCAGCACGCAGTTGGCGTGTTAGATGCAGGGCTGTGTAACTATGTGGTTATTACCTACGGGCACAGTGCTCTTTCAGGTGGTGGAATGGAGCTCTTGCTCAAAGAGGTAACCCGGGAAGATGCTGTGTTTGGTCATTCTGGTCTGTTCGGCCACTTCGGAGCAACCGGCGGATACGCCCTTGCTGCAAGACGGGCCATGCATGCCTTTAACACCGGACCGGACACCTGGAAACACATTGCCGTGGGAGAACGAAAATGGGCAAATCTGAATCCAAAGGCGGTGATGTACAAACAGAAAATGACCTTTGAAGACTACTATGATGCAAGATGGGTTGTGGAGCCGTTTCGCCTCCTTGATACTTGTCTTATCAATGACGGGGGGCGCGCTGTGGTGGTGACCTCTACAGAAAGAGCAAAAGATCTCAGACACCCTCCTGCCCTTATCTTGGGCATGGGCCAGCACAACCCCTCTTGGGAAATCTCTCAAGCCACCTACATGGCGGGACCAACAGGTGCGAAGAGAGCCGGGGAGGCGGCCTTTAAGATGGCAGGGCTCAGCCTTGAGGATGTTGATGCATGTCAAATCTACGATTGCTTTACTTACACGGTCGAGATCACCCTCCAGGACTATGGGTTTTTCGGCCCGGGAGAAGGCAAAGACTGGTTTAAGGACGGGACCATTGAACCGGGTGGAAAGATGCCTGTGAACACGTCCGGAGGGCAGCTCTCAGAAGCTTATTTCATGGGGCTTACCCCCCTTTCGGAAGCAGTCATGCAAATCATGGGGCGTTGTGGCGAGAGGCAACTGGGGCCAAGGACGAAAACCAGGGAGCCCAACATCATCCTTTGCAGTGATAACGGAGGAGTGCTTCAATCTCATTCCTGCTATATTCTGGGGAGGACCTGATACAAATGGTTGATAAAAAGCCTTTGCCCGTGCCGAACGCGGATACCAAACCCTTTTGGGATGGTTGTAGGGAGCATGAATTAAGGTTCCAGAGGTGCTGGGAGTGCGGCCATGTGCGCTGGCCTCCATCCACGTTTTGCCCCAAATGCCACTCAGGCGCCCATGATATGATCACAGCGAGCGGGAAAGGGAGGGTGTTCACCTTCGCCGTCTATCACCAGGCACACCACCCGGCGTTCAGGGATGAAGTGCCCTATGTGGTCGCTGTTGTAGAACTCGAGGAAGGTGTGCGCCTGCTTTCCAACATTGTGGGATGCAGACACGATGAGGTGAGATGCGAGATGCCGGTAGAGGTGACCTGGGAGGATCTAAGCGAAGAGTTCAGCCTGCCGCAATTCAAGCCCCGCTCTTTGTAACGTCCTTTGCTTTTTCCCGGCTTTAGACACAAAAATTTCTAAACGTTCACCTTCTGTCAAAACGGTCAATACCCCGTAGCACATCCTCCCGAATACTCCGAATCCACTGAAACCGGACCGCTCACCTCTGGGCGGTCCTCGGTTTTTCGGTAGCCGAAGGAAAGGACCTGGTCCTTTTTGCTTCCGTAACGATAAACGGTGATGCCTTTGCACTTGAGCTTGTGGGCCAGGAGATAGATCTTTCTCACATCATCCACGGTGGCATCCACAGGCAGGTTGATGGTCTTGGAAACGGAGTTGTCCGTATATTTCTGACAGGCAGCCTGGATCTGCACGTGTTCCTGAGGGGTCACGTCAAAGGCCGTCACAAAGGTCCGTTTCACATCTCCAGGAATCCCCTTGATTTTCTTCAGAGAGCCGGATCGGGCGATCTCCCCAATCAGATCGTTGCTGTAAAAACCCCTTGCTTTGGCCTCTTCTTCAAAGTAAGAATTCACCTCGAAGAGTGTCGTCCCTGACAAAACATTTCGAACAAAGGAGATGGCGAACAAGGGTTCTATACCGCTCGAGCAGCCTGCGATCATACTAATCGTCCCGGTGGGTGCCACCGTGTTAACTGTAGCATTGCGCATCCTGGTATCTTTTTTCGCGTAGACTGACTTCTCATAATTTGGAAATGGCCCACGCTGTGCAGCCAGAGACTGAGACGTCCTTAGAGATTCTCTGCGGATGAAGTGCATGAGTCTTTCGGCAAAATCGACCGCCTCGGATGAATGGTAAGGCATCTGTAATCTGATCAACATATCGGCAAAACCCATTACCCCCAACCCGATCTTCCGGTTTGCAAAAGTGATGTTTCGTATCTGCGGCAGGGGGAATTTGTTCACTTCTATGACGTCATCGAGAAAACGGATACCCCATGCGATTTGTTCTTTCAGCTTTTCCCAATCCACCTCGCTCCCCTTCACCATCCTTCCCAGGTTAACAGAAGCCAGGTTGCAGCTCTCATAGGGCAAGAGAGGCAACTCGCCGCATGGGTTTGTGGCTTCAATTTTCCCTGCCATAGGCGTTGGGTTTCTGCGATTGATCTCATCCAGAAATATCAAACCAGGGTCTCCGGTATGCCACGCCGCGTTGATGATCAAGTCGAAGACAGCCCGTGCCTTGGCGCTTCCGGTTTTCTTGCCCGTTCTCGGGTTCACAAGGTTATAGGACTTGTCCCCAATAACCGCGTCCATGAAATTGTCTGTGGCTCCGACGGATATGTTGAAATTGGAAAGACGGTCCTTTTCCAGCTTGGCTTCAACGAAATCCACGATATCCGGGTGGTCGCAGCGCAGGATACCCATGTTGGCACCGCGCCGTCTCCCTCCCTGCACGATCACGCCGGTGGCTTTATCGAAGATTTCCATGAACGAAACCGGACCCGAAGCCTCTCCTTTGGTTGAGGCCACAAGATCGCCTTGAGGGCGCAACCGCGAAAAGCTGAACCCGGTGCCGCCACCCGTTTGATGGATCGTGGCCATGTCCTTGAGCGCCTCGAATATTCCTGCTATGGAATCTTCAACGGGAATGACAAAGCATGCAGAAAGCTGTCCGAGTGAAGTCGCCGCATTCATTAGAGTGGGAGAGTTCGGCATGAACTCTAGGTTCCGCATCATGTGATAAAAACGTTCTTCAGCCTCCTCCGGACCCACGGGGGACTTGAAGTTCTTTTCCGCCTCTGCCACATGAGACGCAACCCTTCGAAAGAGTTCACTCGGGGTCTCTATGACCTTTCTTGCATCATCCTTCAAAAGGTAACGTCTTCTCAACACCTCCAAGGTGTTCAGGGGCAGTTTCAGGTCATCCTTTAGGCCAAGGGCCGATTTGGCTACGCGGACTTCAGTTCGCTTTTCCCTGTAAAGGATGTAGGCTTTCGCGATGTGGCTGTAGCCTTCTTCCATTAGCGCGGCTTCGACGATATCTTGGATACCCTCAACCGTAGGGATTTTATTCTTGAAGGCAGATCCCGCCTTATGAATCACCGCGTCGGTGACGGAAGAGCCGATTTTGATTGATCTGGGCTCATCTCGAAGTACTGCATAGGCTGCCTTCTGAATGGCCCGTTCGATCTTTCCGCGGTCAAATGGAACAGCGGACCCATCCCGTTTTTTTATCTGTCTGAAGCGTGTTGTTTTAGCCATACCTCTCCCCGGCACCCTTCTTTTGCCCATGGAATCCATACAGTCCGGCTCAAACTTCGCAAGTTTATCCTTTCTCGATAAATACTTGAATAGGGTGGACCCTGTATTTTGTGAAGAAGGAAACCGTATTTTGAAGATTTCCTATGACATTGCCAAAGGCGGAGCATTAATAAAACCCGAGCGGGCCCGCTATTTTTGGCTGGTCCATGGACTGTTCTGCGTTGAACATGGGCATAAGACGTGATAAATATCCATGATACAAAATCGGCCTAAAAGGGGAAAGGGGAGGCGGGATTAAGGTTTACACCGGCACAGGGGATTTTGGCAAAACAGGCCTTTTCAGCGGTGAGCGGGTGGAGAAAAGCCATCCACGCATAGAGGCTTATGGAGAGGTGGATGAGCTCAATACCTTTTTGGGCCTCCTTGTCTCGAATTTGCCCGTGGACCAAGGGGAAATCATCCGGGAGATTCAGGATGTTCAGTCCTTGCTGTTTCACATCGGTGCGCGACTCTCCTGTTCAGGAGCCTCGCCTTTGCTTCAATCCCTCAGGCAGATTCGGGAAGAGGACATCAGGGGACTGGAGCGGACCATTGATCGAATGGAGAAGAAACTGCCCTCTCTGACAGGCTTCATTCTTCCGGGGGGTGATCCCTGCGCAGCATTATCTCACGTGTCGAGAGCCGTGTGCAGAAGAGCGGAAAGACGGGTGGCGGTCCTCACCGGAAAAGGGGAAGAAAAAAACCAGTTCAACATGATCCTGATCTATTTGAACAGGCTTTCGGATTATCTTTTCGTGCTTGCGCGATACGTGAACCAGATGATGGGTGTGCATGACATCCCTTGGAAAAGGAGATGACAAAACTCGTCCAAGGAGATCCTTCCCATTTGTATGAACTCACGCTGGTCTCCAGAAACCGGGTGAGCGAGAAGGCCCAGGAACTGATATTCGACCGGCCTGCCGATTTCACCTTTTCTCCGGGTCAGCGCATTCGCATCATCCGTGAAAAGGAGGAAAGAGAGTACACGCCGATTTCGGCACCCCCGGACCCTCACCTTGCGCTTCTCGTCAGAATAGTTGAAGGCGGGGTCCTATCCCCTGTTCTTGCCGGAGCAGAAGTTGGAACATCCTTCCCCTTTACCGGACCCTACGGCTACTTTGTCTGGCTCCCTTCGGAGAGGCCTGCTGTCTTTGTTGCCACCGGAACCGGTGTGGCGCCTTTCATCTCCATGGCACGATCCGGAGTCAGGGGTTTCGTTTTGGTTCATGGCGTGAGAAAGGAACAAGAGCTCTATGAACGGTCTTTGCTCCGGAGAGCGGCAAGTGCTTATGTCGCGTGCCTTTCGAGCCGCGCCCGTGGCGTCGAGGGCGATGTGTTTGAGGGGAGAGTCACTCACTACCTGAGGAGCCGGTTGAGTTCGGGAGTGTATGATTTCTATCTCTGCGGGAGAAAAGACATGATTCGAGAGGTGACCCTGATCGCGGATGAGCGATTTCCCGGCTCCTGTGTTTATACGGAGCCCTTTTATTGATAACCGCGGTTTGCTGCTCCTTCGATTTAGCTCCGGCGCGACACGCAAGGCATCAGTGCAAGCGTTCCTGGAGGCGGTCGATGAAGCTCTTGTGGCGAGCTGCCTGGAGGTTAAGGTGACGGTCGAGTTCGAGTTTTATCCAGTCTTCGATAAACACCCAGACTAGACAGTAGGCCCAGACCAAGCCTACATACGACCACGGGACCGGCGTCACGAAAATGCCGAACCCAACAATCATTGCCGCTACCATTTGAGTCGCCACAACCGCAAAAAAGAGGGCCGGGGCAGGGTATGGCTTTTTGAAGAAAGGCTGTTTGCTCCTGACGACAAACAAGGTGAGATGCCCTGCAACAGCCAGCTTGAGATAGATAAACGAACGAAGTTGGTCGGGAGACATGTCGAGAAGGAATACGCCGATGAGCATAATCCCAAACGTTTCAGCTACTCCAACCAGGCCGAGTGTTGTAGAGATCGTAAGCACCCGCCTCATATTCCAGCGCACCGGCTGGGGATCAAGCCAGGTATTGTCGTAGGCGATGACCATAATAGGAATATCGTTGAGCAAAGCCAGGAGTATGATCAGGATAGTGGTAACAGGATAAAAATCAAAAATCAGCATGGTCAGCACTACGAAGAACAAAACGCGAATCGTTTCTGTAATCCGGTAGACCGCGTAACTGTTCATCCGTTCGAATATGCGCCGGGCTTCCTCAATGGCTTTTATGATCACCGAAAGCCCAGGGGCTGACAGAACGAGGGCCGCCGCTGACCTGGCCGCGCTGGTGGCGCCTGATACGGCAATGCCCACATCCGCCTGCTTGAGTGCAGGAGCATCGTTTACACCGTCCCCTGTCATCCCCACAATATGGTTTCGCGCTTGTAATGCTTTGATAATGCCGTACTTGTGTTCGGGGAAGACCTGAGCGAAGCCATCTGCTTTTTCGATTTTGCCGATCGTCGCATTGCTCAAATGATCGGGATCTTCCTTCTCCGGGAAGATTTCATCAGCAGAGCGGATATTTGTGTTCATTTGCAGTTGACGGGAAATTTCTTTTGCGATAGCCGTGTTGTCCCCGGTGACCATCTTGACTTGAATTCCATGCTCTATAGACTGTTGGATGATAGGGGCTGAATCTTCTCTCGGTGGGTCGTACAGCGGCAAGAAGCCCAGCAATCTCCATGGCTCATTCGGACTGTTTCTCCGGGAAACGCCAAGTGTACGGTATCCCTTGGAGGCGAGATCGTCGACCGTTTTCTTTGCCTTGTCTTCAGTCGAGTTATCGAGCTCGCATTGTTGAATAATGACCTGGGGCGCTCCTTTGCTCACTTGAAAAGTCCGGCCGTCCTGATCCTTAACAGTCGCCTCCGTCCGTTTCCGGACGGGATCGAAGGGCACAAAATCAATCAGTTGGTAAGCCTTGAGTTTTTCTTGGTCTTCGAGAGCTCCGCGAACCGCCTGATCGATGGCATCCAGCTCCTCCTCTTTTGAGGCCAGTGCTCCGATAAGAATCAGGCTCTGAGTATCTTGGGCGTCGAAGATGACCGGGTCGCCCAGAGTGAGCTCATTCTTGGTCAGTGTCCCGGTTTTGTCCACGCACAAGACATCGATTCCTGCAATTTCCTCGATGGAACGCAATCGAGAGACAATAGCCTTTTCCTTGGAGAGCATTACTGCCCCCAAAGCCATAGTGACCGAAAGGACCGCGGGCAGAGCTACAGGAATTGCGGCTACCACCAAGATTAAGACAAACTGAAAAATGCTGAGAATCGACTCGCCGCGATACAGCTGTGTGATGATAAGGATAAGTGCAAGGCCGAGGCTGATGTAAATCAGATAATCGGCAATATGGAGGACAGTCTTTTGAAAGTGTGAAATAGCACCTGCCTTTTTCACCAGTCGGGCCGTGCGCCCGAATTTGGTGCGGGTTCCGGTCTCTATTACAAGAGAATCCATTTCCCCTCTCTTGATCACAGAACCGGAATAGGCCATATCTTCTTGGGCCTTGTCCACAGGCAAGGATTCGCCTGTGAGCGCGGACTCGTCAACACTCACATAATCTCCCTCTACGAGCTTGACGTCGGCTGGGACGATATCCCCCCTGAAGATGCGAATGTAATCTCCAGGCACGAGTTCCCTGGCAGGAACATCTTGCCATTCCCCGTCTCGCAGGACCCGTGCTCTTGGAGCGAGGTGGCCTTTCAACTCCTCCAGGGCATTAGAGGCTTGATGCTCCTGCCAGAAGCCAACGAGTGCATTGAAGAGTAGCAGGACCAAAATGATGTCAAATTCCGCCCAATGGTGCACCAAAGCTGAGAGAATTGCCGCCACCTCGATCATCCACGGGATGGGGCCCCAGAAGTAACTTAAGAACTGGAGGATGGGATTCTTTTTCTCTTCTTCGATAGTATTCGGGCCATACTGTTCCAGCCGGCTAAGCGCTTCCTCTTTGGTCAGACCTTTTGAAGCACTTTGAGATTCCTCGGTTCGTTCTGCCCGCCTGTATTCTTGAGCATCGTCAGAATGCATAATCCAGGCCCTCAAGCGATCATCTGCACAAAATTCTCCCCCCTTAACCTCCTCCGCAGAAAGCCACGACTCGGAGGACGGAAAAGGATGAGAAAGGAGTATCCACCGTAGCCTCTCTAATTTTTGTATGAATAGCAGGCCCACCCATTCAGGGAATAAGCGATTCCCTGTATTTGCCTTTTCAACTGGGTGTATTTTCAGTATATTTCGGGCCGAGAAGTGGAAGGTTGAAGCTTGAGCTTTCCTTTCCCGGGTTCAGGATGCAGTGCTTTACCATGAACCAGCCGGGCGGAATTGAGGACGACGAGGACGGAACTCATATGGTGAAATAGAGCCGCCAGCCAGGGGCTTAAGAGCCCGGCGGTGGCCAGTGCAATTCCGGCCGTGTTGAAGCCGATGGCCCAGGCGTAATTCTGTTTAATGACTCCGATCAACTTTTTTCCCATTTTGATGACGGCCAGCACGCTTGTGGGGTCATCCCGCAACACGATAATATCGGAGGACTGGATGGCCAAGTCGGCCTTGCCTCGTCCGATGGATATCCCCACGTCTGCCGCGACCAGCGATACGGCGTCATTAACCCCGTCACCCACCATGACCGTGGGGCCCTGAGCGCTGAGGTTTTTTACAATGGCTGTCTTTTCCTCTGGCTTCAATCCGCAACGATATCCATCCGACGCGATGAATTCAGCTACGCGCTCTGCTTCGGACTCTTCATTGTCACCGGTGGCAAGCTCGACCCTTCTTATTCCCAACTCATGAAGTGCCTGACCAAGGCCTTTAGCATAATCTTTTAATTCATCCTGAATGACTATGGCGCCGGCGATCTTACCGTCAATGCAGATCCAGATAGCCCTTCCCTTGGTCCTTAGATCCGGGGGCGCAGCCATGCCGAGGGCGTTCACTGTTTCTTTGGATCCTAAAACAACATCTCTTCCTTCGACAGAGGACTTTATGCCAAGACCCGGAAGATACTTGGACTCCTCCGCCTTTAAAGGCCTTACACCGCTGGCCGATGCGTAAGATATGATCGCATTGGCCATGGGATGGTTAAAACCAGCTTCAACAGAAGCGGCAATCTGAAGCAATTTATCCTGAGATAGGTCGAAGGATTCAATCCCCACTACCTTTGGCTCACCCAGTGTGACAGTCCCTGTTTTGTCAAGAACCGCGTTTACCGCGCGGCCTGCCACCTCTAAGGGGATCCCGCCGCGCACCAGAATTCCTTGCCCGCTCAAGCCCCCGATTGCCGCGGCAAAAGCCGTGGGCACGGAAAGAGCCCACGCGCAGGGACAAGCCACTGCGGTCACGGCGGCCATACGGATGAGACCTGCGCTAAAATCACCAGCCAAGCCGCCGGTGAAAAGAAAAACGCCCACAGCATACAGAACCACTCCGGAAATGAAAAACTGTACAATTTTATGAGCTGTCCGGTGAATCTGGGGTTTTACTTTCAGAGATTTTTCGATCTCCTTGCCTATCACATGGATAAAACTGTTGTCTCCCGCTTTGGCGGCTCGGACCTTTACCTGCGAAGTGAGGCTTATGGAGCCCGAGGTTATAAAATCGCCTGCCTTCTTGAATACTGGAAACGGCTCACCGGTGATGACGGACTCGTCAATAGAAGAAGCTCCGTCTACAATCTCTCCGTCCACCGGTATCATTTCTCCCTGCGGAACAATGGCCACATCACCCTGGCGCACGTGTTCGACAGGCATTTCCAGGATTTTCCCGTCTCTCATAATCCGGACGGCCTTAGCCCTTTCTTTGGTAAGGGCATCGATCTTACGCCGGGTCCTCTCGATTATGGTGAAGGATACAGCAAGCCCCATGCTGATAAACCACGCTACAAGCGCACCGCTGAGGGGTTGTCCCGCCAGAAACGAGACCACCATAACCGTTACGACCAAAAGATCCGCCGTAACCCGCTTACTTTGGGATAAAGAAAGGAACAAGGCTTTCAGGTACATGAAAAAGCAGATGGTATAGAAGATCAGGCCAATCCACCTGAATGTCTCTAACCCTGTTCCTTCATAGGCAGCAAAACTCAGAACAGCCACGAGTGCCATTACCGTCCTGAGAGCAAATACTTTTGCAGTCATCTGAACCTCACTTCGCAATCCTCTGATAAAGTACTTTTTTAGCCTCCGGTGTGATTATAATGCAGGCCCGGGCTTCACTTTTAGAAGAAATAATACCGCAAGGCAGACAAAAAGCCAATGTGGACCGCCATCAGAAGCATATCATACATAAGGCTATCGGATGAAAAAA
>JARRRH010000002.1:0-24434 GCA_037380925.1 Deltaproteobacteria bacterium
TTTTCCCATTCGGTGAGCTCCTCTTTATAGAGCAACATGCCCGGGCTTCTCGCGCCATAGACCACCTGGATGTTCCTGAATTTGGGCCGGTTCTCGGGATGAAGCATATAGACGACACTGGACCGCAGTGTGGTGAAGGCAAAACCACCACCAATGATGACCACATTCTTGCCCTCCATCTCCTCCCAGGGATACCAGTTTCCGAGGGGACCGCGAATGCCCATAATGTCCCCTTCCCTCATATTGTGAAGGTGGGTGGTCACCAGGCCCACTTTGTTCACAGTAAACGTAACAAAACCTTTTTCCGTAGGGGAAGAGGCAATGCCTATGGGAATTTCTCCTTTACCGGCCACGGAAAGCTCTGCGAACTGGCCCGGAATATATGAGAATTTCTGTTCATCTTCAGGATTGAGAAAGACAAGCCTAAAGGTTTTAAGATTCTTATCCTCTGTCTCGGTAACGATTTTGTCTATTCGAACCGGATAGGGAAGATAGGGATTTTTCTTCAATGGAACACCCCCTGTGTGATTACACAGCAGCCTCAGTAGTTGTTCATCAGTTCAGCCACTTCTCTAATATCGATGTTCACTGGACAGAACTGGACGCACCGTCCGCATCCGACGCATGCCACCCCATTACCATACTTGTCCACATAATATTTCAGCTTGTGCATAAAACGCTGCCGGACGCGCTGAAACTTCTTGTCCCGCGGGTTGTGGCCTGAGCCATGAAGGGTGAACAGGGAGAACATGCATGCATCCCAGTTCCGGATCCTGTCCCCTTCCTTCCCTAAAACCTCATCCTGAATGTCGAAACACCAGCACGTGGGGCAGAGGTAAGTGCAGGTTCCACAGTTAATGCATGAGAAAGAGACCTTTTCCCAGAAAGGCGCATTGAAAAGCCCATTCACATTTTTTTCTTTGAGCTGGTCCGTAGGCACCTTGGAGGAAATTTTCTTCTCTGCTGCTTTTGGCAGATCCAAAGCCTTCCGGACGGTGGCATCCTCTGCGTCCCTGCCGAGCCTCATTTTTTCCAGGAGAGCCTTCCCTTTGAAAGTAACACTTCTGACCATGAAACGGTCTCCCAAATCGTACATGAGGGCGTCAAGCCCTTTATCATCGAAAGGGCCGCTTCCCACAGAGGTGCAGAAACAAGAAGCGCAGGGCTCGTTACAGCCTAGCCCCATAAGGGTGGTGGCCTCCATGCGCCTGACCCACCAAGGATCCTGGTATTGGGGGTTATCGAAATTGATTCTGACGAGCTGAAACGCAAAGGCGTCGCAAGGCCGTATTCCTGCGATGAGTTGGAGGGGAAACTCCTTCTGAGCCTCCTTGAGGACATAGGCATCTTCTTCGCCCTTGTCCAGAGAGTATTCGAACATACGCTCTGACTGAGGAAAAATGACAGACTTCGGAGAAAGACGGGTATTTTGGAAATCAAAACTCGGTTTGCGGTCATTTTCCAGCAACCTGAAGTAATGAAAGTCTCCATCCTTCACTGGGACAAACACCTTGAAATCCTCTTTGAGGCTTTCAAGAACCTTGACCCAATCTTTTTTGCTAAAAACCTTGGTGATCATCGGAGCTCGTTCCTGTCCAAAAACGGTTTAGCGATGTTGCAGGGACATGGGGGTCTGACCCCCATTCCTCTGCCTCGGCACCTGTTATGACGATTCCCCTATTTGACGAAATCATTGTAGTCATCCACCCGGTAGACATCCAGAGGCGGCCTCTTATCAGGGCTGAGACCGGCCTCCCAGCCAAAAAGCTCGTAGGCATGCTTGTTAAGCTTCTTGGTAAATTGCCGCACCGGGATGCCCACCGGACAAACCCTTTCACAGGCCCCGCAGTCCGTGCACCTCCCTGCACAATGATAGGCTCTGAGGATATGAAACGTCATGGTATCTACCGGGTCTATGCTTTTTCCCACCCATTGAGGGCGTGACTCATCCACAAAACAAGTGGAGCAGTAGCAAAGAGGGCAGGCGTTTCGGCACGCGTAACAACGGATGCACGATGAGATGAGGTGGGTGAAGAATTTCTGTTTCTCTTCCGGGCTCTTCTCTTCAATGGCCTCCACGTCTTTAAAAGGGTTGACCCCTTCTTGCTCGGTCACCGGCTCAGCCACCATCTCATCATATTCCACGGGATTCCGGTGAAGACAAACAGAACAATTGGTTTGGAGGACGTCCTTTTTTTCAAACGTTTTTTGAAAGCCCTTTCCGATGACGGTGAATGAGCTGTTTTCTTCTTTCACCTCGACGATCTCCCTGTCCGCCACGGCCCTTTTCACCGCTCTGTGGTCTATCATGCCGGTGCAGGGAATACCCACGATGTGGAGTTGCTCCCGCTTGACTTGGTTTTCGATAATATGGGTCACGATGTTCCTGGAATTGCATCCATTGGCCACAATGCCGATGCGGTCCGTTCGCTTGGTCAGATAATTGCAGAGATTTAGGCCGCAATGACTGTCCCAGTGAAGAAGATCAACCTCCGCGGGATCGTCGATGAGTATGGGTTCGTTCATCATGGGCACAGAACCCTTTTTATAGCCGATGAAAACGTCCACCGCACCTTTTTCCAGGAGCTTGCGGGCGATGTCCCTGATTCTTTGTGTGTACTCCAGCATTTTGCTACATCACCTCAGCCCTTCTTTTGACGAGAAAGCCCGCCCGACCTGTCTCCTTGACCGCCTGGATCACGTCATTGGCCACGGCCACAAACTTTGTGGCCTCCGCAGACGAGATCCATGAAAAGTGCAACCTCCCAGACTCAATGCCCACATGTTCCAACAGGTTTTTAAGGAGGGCAAATTTTCTTCGCGCGTAATAATTACCTTCCAGGTAATGGCAGTCACCCGGGTGTCAGCCGGATACCCAGACCCCGTCTGCACCATGACGGAATGCGGCCAGTATAAATTTTGGGCTTATTCGGGCGGAGCAAGGAACCCGAATGATCCTTATATCCGGGGGATATTGGAGCCGGCTAACACCGGCCAAATCGGCTGCGCCGTAACTGCACCAGTTGCACAGAAACGCGGTTATCTTGGGTTCCCAATCACTCATGACCATTCCTCTTCTTTATTCTCCCCTTGGCCCTCGTGTCTTAAGCCTTGAGCCTTACGCCTTCTTCTCACATTTCGTTTATCATAGCCATGATCTGTCCTTCTTCAAGCCCTTTCAGGTTGAGAGCTCCTGAACGACACGAGGCGACACACAGCCCGCAACCCTTACAAAGTGCGGGATTGATTTCCGCCTTTTCGGCAAAGGGTCCCTTCTCTATGAACGTAGGAGCCGAATAGGGACATATTTCCACGCACACACCGCATCCGCTGCACAGCATGGGGTTGACATAGGCGACCGTGCCGCTCACCGACATGGTCTTTTGGGACAAAAGGGTAACAGCCCTGGAGACTGCTGCCTGCGCCTGGGCCACAGATTCGTCAATCGGCTTTGGATAATGGGCCATGCCGCACAGAAAGACACCGTCTGTGGCAAATTCAGACGGTCCGAGCTTTGCGTGGGCCTCCACAAAGAATCCGTCCTCATTCATCGGAACCTTAAAGAACTGGGCCAGCTTTTCATCTTTGTAAGGGATGATGGCTGAAGCCAAGACCAAGACATCCGCCTCCAGCCTTAAAGGCCGCTGTAAAATGTGGTCAATGACCTCGATTTCGATATGTTCCTTGCCCGCAGCCACGTGCGGCTTCCGGTCAACAGAAAACCTGATGAACGTAACCCCCGCCTGCCGAGCCTTTCTGTATAAAAGCTCCCGCTCCCCATAGGTGCGGATATCCCTGTAGAGTATGTAAACCTCCATGTCGGGATTCATCTCTTTGAGATGAAGGGCGCTTTCAATAGAGTGAGTGCAGCATACCCTCGAGCAGTAAGGTCTCTCAGGTTCCCTGGATCCCACACACTGGATGAAGACCGCTGTTTTGGCATTCTTCAGGGACGGATCATTTTCGATGAACTTTCGATCCAGTTCCAGGTGGGTCAGCACCCGGGCGTCATACCCATAAAGATACTCCTCAGGCTCATATTCGTAGCACCCCGTAGCCAATACGGCGATCCCGTGCTCTACCGTACCCTCCATGGTACCGGATTTAAATGTGGATTTGAAATTCCCTACAAAGCCTTCAACATGGGTCAACTGCGCGTTGAGGTGTTTCTCTATGTTTTGATCGGTTTCGACCGATCTAATCAGGCTGTTAAGCTTGCTCTGAATGTCCTCCCCTTTCCAGGTCTTATAGAGGTTTAGAGCCTGACCCCCGAACGACGTCCCTCTCTCCAATAAACAAACCGGGTAACCTTGTTCACTCAGGGTCTTGGCAGCGACCATGCCCGCAATGCCCCCACCCACCACAAGGGCCTTTTGGTTGATGTCCAGTTGCGTCTCCGGAAGCGGCTCAGAAAGAGCCACCTTGGCAACCGCCATCCGAACCAGATCTTTAGCCTTCTCTGTAGCGTCCTCCGGATTGTTCTTGTGGACCCAGGAAACCTGATTGCGAATGTTCGTCATCTCAAAGAGATATTTATTCAGACCCGCGCTCACAAGCGTCTCCTGGAAAAGAGGTTCGTGTGTCTTCGGAGTACAGGCAGCCACCACAATCCTGTTGAGATTGTTCTCTCTGATCACTTGCGTTATGATGTCCTGTGTATCCTGCGAGCAGGTGTAGAGGTTGTCCGCCACATACTCCACGTTGGGGAGGGTGCAGTGGCAGACGAATACGCCTATTCGAGGTCTTTCGCCACGAATGTCCCTCTCCTCCGGCACCTCTTTAGCCTTGGTCAGGGTGTTGCGTGCCGTGTTCAAAACAGCGCCAGCTTCCGCTGCAGCCGAGCTTGCTTCAATAACCGACTGGGGGATATCCTTGGGGCCCTGGAAAGCCCCGCACACATAAATCCCCTTCCTGGAGGTGGCCACCGGGCGGAAAGAATCGGTCCGGCAAAAATGAGACTCCGTCAGATCCAGGCCGAGTCGGTCCGCCAATCCTATCACCACCTGCGAGGTCTCCAGCCCCACAGAGAGCACCACCATGTCAAATTGCTCTTTTTTGAGTTCCCCCCTCTCATCGACATATTCAATCAGAAGATCATCCGTTCCGCTCACACGCTCGATCGTATGAACCCGGGAGCGGATAAAGCGAACCCCGTGTTTTTCCCGGGCATCATCGTAATAGCGCTCAAAATCCTTGCCGTGGGTTCGCATGTCCATGAAAAATACGGCGCACTCCAGATCATCCCCGGCGTGCTCCTTGGCAATGACCGCTTCCTTGATGGCGTACATGCAGCATACCGAGGAGCAGTAGGGATGGTCACAGGCGTTGACGTCCCTTGAGCCGATGCATTGCAGCCAGGCCACTTTCTTCGGCTCTTCCTGGTCCGAGGGGCGAACCAGGTGACCCAGGGTCGGGCCTGATGCGGAAAGAATCCTCTCAAACTCCATGGAGGTGATCACATTCGGGAGGCGTCCGTAGCTGTAAGTCTCGTACTTGGAAGGATCAAAAGGCTCAAACCCCGGGGCCAGAATCACCGAACCCACATCCAGTTCCACCACCTCGGGTCTCTGCTGATGGGTTTCCACGGTGACTGCTCCTGCACCGCACGCTTCCACACACTGAAAACACTCGCAGCAGTACCCGCAGTTCAAACACCGCTGGGCTTCCGCCTGACCCACTCCCTCCTCATAGCCCTGTTCCACTTCCCGGAAGTTGCCTTGGCGCCCCTCAACGGCAAGAGTGGGCATCGTGCCTCTGCTTTTCTTGGGTTCCTCTTCAGGAATGGGGCGATATATCGGGTTTTCTTCAGAGATAGGCTCTCTGCCCTTTGCCAAATCCCGGCCGTCCAAGTAGCGCACAATGGATTCCGCCGCTTCCCGGCCTGCAGCCACAGCTCCAATCGCCACCCAAGGTCCGGTCTGAACGTCACCGCCTGCGAAGACACCTTCGTGACTTGTCGCGTAGGTGATCGGGTGCACCTCCACAGTTCCCCAGCGGGAAATCTCCAGCCCGGCTATATCCTCAAGAGCGCCCAGATCAGGCACTTGCCCGATGGCGGGAATAAGCTGGTCGATCTCGATATCATACTCACTTCCCGGAATAGGAATAGGCCTTCTCCGGCCCGATGAATCCGGCTCCCCAAGCGCCATACGAATGCAACGCAGCCCTGTCACCTTGCCGGACTCTGTGAGCACTTCTTGCGGGGCGGAAAGATACGTGATCTTCACGCCTTCCGCCTCCGCAGCCTCAATTTCCTCCTCCCAAGCCGGCATCTCAGCCCGGGTCCTCCGGTATATGATGTTGACCGCGTCGGCGCCCAAACGGACGGCGGAGCGAGCCACATCAATCGCCACATTCCCGCCGCCAATGATCCCAAGCTTTTTGCCCACCCAAACTTTACCGGTGAGGTTGAGTTCTCTCAAAAAATCCACCCCTTGACGTACCCCTTGCGCTTGCTCGCCAGGGATCCCCAGCTCAATACCCCTGTGTGCTCCCAAGGCTAGATACACGGCCTTGAAACCCTGGTTAAAGAGATCATCAACCGTTAAATCAGGGCCGAGAGGCGTATTGGTCTTGATCTCCACACCCAGGTTGGTGATCACCTCGATCTCCTGATCCAGAATCTTTCGGGGTAACCTGTGCGCGGGAATCCCCACCCGCAACATCCCCCCGACCTCAGGCAGGGCTTCAAATATGGTGCACTGAACCCCTTTCCTCGCTAGATGATAGGCAGCGGAAAGCCCTGCAGGGCCTGATCCCACAATGGCCACCCGCTCTTCTCTGGCCGGAAGACGCTCTATCTCTATGTCTCGCGGATCGCACCGGTCAGCAGCCAGCCTCTTTAGATCCCGGATCGCCACCGGCTCGTCCACTTCGGCGCGGCGGCATGCAGCCTCACACCCATGGGGGCAAATCCTCCCCAAAACTCCCGGCAGGGGGAGATCCTCCATGATGATCTTCAATGCCTCTTTGTACTTCCCCTGACCCACCATCTGTACATAACCCTGCACATTGAGCCCCGCAGGGCAGGCCAGCCGGCAAGGGGCCTTGTCCCCTTTCTGTATCGCAAAACCACCCGGTATGGCCTGAGCGTATTTCTTGTAAGTCGCCTTTCTGGCCGCCATGCCCTGGTCATATTCGCTGGGTAGCACAACTGGGCACACGGCTGCGCAATCCCCGCAGGCCGTGCACTTCGACTCATCAATATACCGCGGGCCTTTGCGGACGGTGACCTGGAAATTCCCTACAGAGCCTTCCACCTTCTCTAACTCAGCACAGGTAATCAGGTTGATGTTCAAATGCCGGCCGACCTCGACCAGTTTTGGTGAGAGGATTCACATGGCGCAGTCATTGGTGGGAAAGGTCTTGTCCAGTTCGCTCATCACCCCGCCAATCGCAGAGGACTTCTCCACCAGGTGAACCAGGTAGCCGGAATCGGCAAGATCCAGCGCAGCCTGCATCCCCGCTATTCCGGCACCGACAACCATTACAGAGCCAACATATTTATCAGTCATTCACACACTCCTCATTTCGTGATTCAGGGCACAGCCTAGGAAAAATCGGTTGAATACCTTAGTCTTTCCCCCCGAAAATTGTCAACCAAAATGTTCCTGCAAAAAACCGGAACTTCCTGTTTTTCGTGTTATTTTTAATATAGTCATGGAGGCGGCGTCTTCAAACATTGTGGATCAGTGCGAGAGCCCCGACTCCAAAGGCCTTGAACCCGGCCCAATGCCGTGATAAATTTCTCATGATAACAATCCAGCTTTATTATTCCTAGAAAACCGCGAGGAACGTATCCCATGTCCGTTGGCAATCAGGACAATGTGAATGTGGCTCTGGTCGGTGGGGGCCTCATATGTGAAGCGGTGCTTGAGAAGGCCTTTCAGAATTCTGGAACGACCTCGGCCGGCACCCAAATTGTCGCGGTCGCCGACCCCGATCCTAACAGCCCCGGGATTGTGCAGGCGCAGAAAATGGGGCTACTTACGGTCAAGGATTATCATGACCTTTATCTTCCTGATCACCACGTCCACATCATTATTGTGCTCACCCCTGAAAAAGACATCTTGGAAGACATCCTCCACACGAAACCTGCCCACATACAAGTCCAACCCTACCGCGTATTTGATCTTTTCTGGCAAGCCCTTGACTTTCAAGAAAAGGAACTGAAGGAAAGAAGTGAAGAAATCGAGACCATCCTGAACGGTATCGAGGACTTGATCGTGCTTCTCACCCCGGAAATGGAGATCGTTGAGGTGAACCAAGCCTTTTTGGATCAGATGGGCTATTTGCGCGAAGAGGTCATAGGCAGGAAATGCCATGAAGTCTTTCAAAAGATCAACCGCCAGTGTAATGTAGCGGATATCGCCTGCCCGCTAAGCGCAGTAATCCGCAACAAAAAGCCAAGCCAGCAGGTTTTGACTCGGGTGGATCACGACGGCAAACCCCATTACATAGAAGTCACCATCTTTCCCATCTGGGAAAAGGATGGGAAAATTTCCAAATTTATCGAGATCAGCCGGGATATCACGGAACGGAAAAGAGAAGAAGAAGAGATCACCAGGCGCCTGGAGGCGATGGTGGAGGACCGCACCCGAGCCCTCAAGGAGACCCATGCCAAACTTCTCCACCAAGATAAAATGGCTTCCCTGGGCAAGCTCTCTGCATCAGTGGTTCATGAAATCAACAACCCCATCTCCGGCATCCTAAACCTGATCATGCTCATGCAGCGGGTTATGGAGGAAGGCTCTGTCTGTGAGACAGACTCCCAGCAATTCAGACAGTATCTGAAACTCATGGAAGCAGAGACGAAGAGGATCAGCCGAATCGTTTCAAACCTGCTTACTTTCTCCCGTCAATCCAAAATGGAGCTCAAGAGTGTCGATATCAATCAGCTTATTGAGAAAACCCTTTTTCTCAATGCCAATCTTCTCAAGATCCATTCCATCACGGTGGAGAAAAAGCTTGATCCTGATCTCCCGGACCTCACAGGATCGGAGGACCAACTTCAACAGGTCTTCATGAACCTCATCTCCAACGCTGTAGAGGCTGTCGAAGCGGGAGACGGCCGCCGCGTTCTGCGCATAGGATCACGATATTCCACGAAGAGGCGAAAAATCATCATCACTTTTAGGGACACGGGGGTCGGCATACCCCAAGAGAACCTTCCCAAACTCTTCGAACCCTTTTTCACGACCAAGAAAAAAGGCAAGGGGGTCGGTCTCGGGTTGTCTGTAGCTTACGGGATCATTAAGGAACACGGGGGTTCCATTCTCATTCGGTCAAAGGTGGGGCAAGGGACAACGTTTACCGTTGAGCTTCCTAAAAAGCTCCCGACACAGTGACCAAACACTATCTCCAAGGATCGCTACAAGGAAGGTCGCCACAAAACTTGCCGAACAACAGTTTCCGGGACCATTAAATCCGAATATCGAAATCCGAAATTCGAAACAATACTAAATGACCAAAATCCCAATGCCCAAAACTCCGTCTTCTCCCAAGCCGGTTTTATTTAGATCATCGCCCCCGTTTTGAACATTTGAGAATTTGAAAATTCGGATTTGTTTCGGATTTCGTGCTTCGGATTTCGAATTTTGAAATTTGTATTCAGCTTGCTCGCGGCGGTAAGAATATGTCGGCTCGCACGCCATAACCAGTGGAGACCTGTTGATTCAGTGGACACAGTCCCAGGAATGGGGGCAAGTTTTTTTGGATTTCAAGAAGACATAAGGGGAATGAAAACTCTGAAGGTGGAACCTGCGTCGGGCTCACTCTCCACTGTGACCATGCCGTTGTGCGCTTCCAGAATGCTCTTCACAATGGCCAAACCCAACCCCGTTCCGGTTATAAGCCTTGTCCTATCGTCCTTCACACGGTAAAACCGATCGAATATGTACTCCAAGTCCTCGGGGGCTATACCGATGCCTGTGTCAGCCACACTGATTCTCAGGTAATTGTTTTCGACCCCCGCCTCAACAGTCACCTTTCCTCCCTTCGGAGTGTACTTGATGGCATTGCTGAGCAGATTGGACAAGACCTCGTCCATGTTCCGCCTGTTCCCCAGAATTGGCGGGAGCTTTGAGAAAGTCTCCAAACAGAGAACAAGGTCTTTCTGTTGGGCCTGAGGTTGATGGAAGGCGACTTGATCCTTCAGCAGGGCCCCCATGTCCAGTCTCTCCTTCTCCTGAGTGACTAGGCCGGATTCGATTTTCGCCAAATCCAAGAGTTCTGAGGAAAGCGCAACGAGTGATTTTATCCTCTCCGACACCCGTTCAAGGGCCTCGCGCTGCTTCTCTGAGACAGGGTCTACCAAACCGTCCTGAAGAACCTTCATCTGCATCAGAACCGTATTCAAAGGACTCCGCACCTCGTGGGCCACCATGGATACAAAGTCCGATTTAAGCTGGTCCATTTTCTTGGTGTCTGTAACATCATGGAGGACGGTCACGGTCCCTAAGTTGCGTCCGAGCCTGTCTCTAAAAGGTACACACCAAACTCCGAAAATCTTTTCCTCCTTCTCCCCCAAGTGCCTTGAAGCAACCTCCGCGGTCAACTGGGTGAATTCTTCGCGGGGCATAGCCAGCGCTCGATCAATCAGGATTTCGATTTTATCGTCCAGAACAAGATCCTTTACCTGCGCTCCAATGACGCCTTTACCCCTGTATCCCACCATTTTGAGAAAAGCCGGATTGGCAAGGGCCACCTTTTTTTGCGCGTCTGTCGTCATAACCCCATCCGGCAGACAATCTATCATCACCCGCATGCGCGACTTCTCCGTCGCAATGTCCTCCAACGTGCGAATGTATTCGATAGCTTTGGCAACCACGCCCCGCAAGTCTTGAGGCGAAAAGGGCTTAGATATAAAATCGAAAGCCCCTTTTTTCATCGCTTCCACCGAGTGTTCCAGAGTCGCGTATCCCGTGATCACAACAATCACCGTATCCGGGTGACGGACCTTGACCCGTTCAAGAAGGTCCATGCCGGACACTCCGGGCATCATAAGATCCAGGAGAATGATGTCGAAGTGGCCCGCCTCGATCATCTTCAATCCGTTGTACCCGTCTTCCGCCACAGCCACTTCGAAACCCTCCTGGCTCAACACGGTGCGGCAACCATCCCGGATACGCTTTTCATCGTCCACCACCAGAATCTTGCCCTTGGAAGAAATAGACTGTCCGTCTCTTTTCGACATGACTCACCGACTTATGGGGCTGGCTCAAGCTCCTCGTTCTGAAAGTCCCCGCCTTCCTCAGAGGGCACATAGAGAGGAAGCTCCACCAAAAAGATGGTCCCCGAAGGACTGGAATTCTTGACTCGAATGTCCCCTCCGTTCTCCATGATAATGCCGTATGAGGTGCTGAGACCGAGACCCGTGCCCTCCCCGGGTTCTTTGGTTGTGAAAAAGGGATCAAAAACCTTTGAGAGATTCTCCTCAGGAATACCGCACCCGGTATCGCCGACTTCCAGGTAGACCTTCCTTTTTGGTTTGTCCCGATAGGTGCATAGGGAGAGGACGCCGTTCCCATCCATGGCGGCACAGGCATTCATGATGAGGTTGATGATCACTTGAATGATCTGATTCTTGTCAGCGTGAATCATCATCATGTCCTGCCCCAGTTCCTTCTCAACGACCACGGCCCTAAAAAGCTTGCGGTCATGAATTAATACGAGGCCTTGGTTTACGAGTTCATTGATGTGAATAATGTCCTTTGTCGGGGCAGACTGCCGGCTGTAGGCGAGCAGGTTTTTGACGATCCCCTTGCACCGCTCCACGTCTTCGATAATGTATTTCAGATTCTCTTTGAGGGGACTCTCATCATCGAGGTTCTCTGCAGTGAGATTGGAGTAAAAAAGAATGCCTGTCAAAGGGTTGTTAATCTCGTGGGCTACGCCGGCTGCAAGTTGACCCATAGAGGCCATCTTTTCGGATTGAGCCAGTTGGGCTTGCGTTTCCTCCAGTTTTTTCTCCACAGCCAACCTCTCTCTGAGGTCATTGTAAATCCCCATCGTGGCAATCTCTTTATCGGCCTCGTATATGATCGCAGCGGTGATCTCCACCGGGATTTCCTCGCCCTTCTTGTTGATAATGATGGTCTTGGTGCTGGGCAGCTTACCTTTCCCTCCCGTGTTTTCGTCCCGAAGCCGCCTCATGATCTCTTTGGCCATTCCGGGGGGATAGATCCGCTCCACCGACCTCAGACTTCTTGCTTCTTGAATCGTATATCCGAAAAGCTCCACCGCAGCCTCATTCATTAACAAGATTTCGCCTTGCCTGTCCGCCGCGACGATGGCACTGGCCGAGCTTTGGATGATCTTTTGCAGGAACTCTTCAGTCTCTCGCAGTTCTTTTTCCAGGATCTTAACCCGGGTCACATCTCGGACACTCTCCAAAACATAGATGATTTCACCTTCGTCGTCCCTGATAGGGGAAAAAACTCGATCTTCCCAATGCTTGGCGCCGTCCCGGTTCGATATCTCTCTGAGAGTAGAATGGCCTTTCTTGTCCGTAAGGACTTTCTCAAAAGGGCAAATATCCATCGCACAAGGGACTTTGGAGTTGTAAAAGATTTCATGACACATCTTCCCCACAATGTCCGGCTCGGCGACACGAAACTTTTCCAAAAAAACACGATTGGCGGTGACAACACTTTTGTCCGGTCGCAGAATAAGTGTCGGAAAGGAAAGGGAGTCAAACACCCTCGCCCTCCAGTCCAAATGCTTAGAGATTTTGTCGTTCATTTCCCTTCTCCATGGTTTGAGACCTGTGTTCCGAAAACCGCGTTTTCCTTGCCGGAACTTCGAAGACTTCCGCCAGGCACATTTCCGCCTTTGGCAAACTTGAAGCCGGAAGAACGAGACACACGCAGGACTGGGAACAGGCGGCCAATGGCACAGGCACCGAGCCGAAAGCCAAGGCTCTAAAGGCCGCTTCAGCTATCCCGTAACGATCACCGTAGTGAGGGCCTTGAAAGTGAAGGAGTTCCAGGGGAGAGACAATAAAGACCCCGTTTTTCCTGTCCACTCCCCCGACCGTGCGAACGCATTCTAAGGCTTGAGCCTCCGAATGTCTCCGGATCAAGAGGTAAACTCTGCAGGTTTCACTTCCTGAAGCCTGTACGGCTACAAGGTGGAAGCCTATCGGAACTTCACCCAATTCATAAAGGCTGAGGCCCATGGAGGTGATGCGCTGAATTGGGAACTTGATTTCCAACAAACACAGATCCGTGGCGGATTGAAAACCGTAAGTCTTGACTCTCCGCTCCCAATAAACCGCGTTGGTTTGCATCCGACCGGCCTTGAGCGTTGCGGTCAAGGCGGTATCTTTTAAATCCGCCTCAAAGGCATCGTTTTCCCTGGGTACGTCCAGGTGTTCCTGTAGGGATGCAACCGCATCCTCCAGGCAATCATAGCGGGTGATCAAAGTCAAAGCCGATAAAGACGAACACATGCCATGCAGTGGAAGACCCGCCGCACCGAGGGCGAATAAAGACAGGCCCAAAACCTTCAGACTAGACTGGTGTGGAAATAAAGAGATTAGGCCCACGGAGGGGAAGAATTCCGCACGGTGTCTCAGTTTAGAATCGGCTTGGATGAGCTGCCTTACCCGGCTCTCCTCCGCAGCCGACACACAGCCTGTTGCCTCGCTCCGTTCCTCCAAAAACACGCCGGACAGGAACGGCATGTTAATGTGATTTGCAGAGAGAAGTCTGGAAAGCTCAAATTTCGCATCCAATACATTTGAAAACCCTGAAATATTGACCTGGAGGAGCTCTCCGCTCCGCTTCACTCCAGCTATCGGCATCTTTTCCATCTTCGCCGACACCGTTGCCTCTTTGAAGGCCTGTCAGGGGAGGGTGTTCCACAAACGGGTTGTCAATGCGGTTACTTTGCTATCCCAGATAATCCTTGATGATGTCCATCAGGTTGTCCAGGTCAATCGGCTTGGGAATAAACTCCTCGGCCAAAGCCGTTTTCCCATCCCAGTGGGTGTAACTTGTTGACGTCACCGCGTCACCGACCGCTGTAAGAAGGACGACTGTAATGTCTTTGTACTCCGGGTCTTTCTTGATCTCGTCACAAACCTGGTACCCGTTCTTCTTGGGCATCATGACATCCAGTATGATCAAATCAGGCCTCTCCTCTTTGATCCTTTGCCAGGCCTGAACGCCATCATAGGCTTTTGATACCCGAAAGTCTTCACTTTCCAGCTTAAGGGCCACAGCTTCTACGAGATCGGGATCATCATCCACGACCAAAACGAGTTTCTTGTCGCTCATTTGTTTCCCTCCTTGACTCATGAGCCTCATGCCTTATGCCTTGTGCCTCGAAAGCGGGAATGGCCGTCCCCGGCGAAAGCCTGGCCCATTTGAGGCGAAGCTTCTCTAAACTTGAGGTCTCGGATAGAGCCCGGCCTGTTCAACGATCTCCGGAACCTTCTCCTCCCATTCAATGGCCATGATGTGGAAACCTCGTACGCCCTCAACATCTTTGAGTTGCTGAATGGTTTCGACACAAATCCGGATTCCTTCATCGGGCTGCTCTTCTTTGGAAACCCCGGACATCCGTTTAATCAGCTCATCGGGCACATCCATGCCGGGCACCTTGTTTTTCATGTACTTGGCCATCCCGGCCGACTTGAGAGGTGTCACTCCGGCGAGAATGCTCACCTTCTCATGAAGGCCCCGTTTCCGAACCCCTTCCATCCACTTTTCAAATCGCTCAAGATTGTAAATGCACTGGGTCTGAATAAAATCCGCCCCTGCCTTGACCTTTTTTGCCAGCCGCGCCACCCGCAGTTCAAAGGGGTCTGCAAACGGGTTGGCTGCGGCGCCGATAAACATCTTGGGAGGATTGATAATGTCATCGCCCCCTTGAAATTTCCCGTCGTCCCTCATGGCCCTCACCATCTGGATGAACTGAATGGAATCCAAATCATAGACATTCGCCGCCATGGGGTGGTCCCCAAAACAGGGGTGATCCCCCGACAGGCAGAGCATGGTGTTGATGCCGTGCGCATAGGCCCCGAGTATATCGCTTTGCATGGCCAGGCGATTCCGGTCCCGAGTGACCATTTGAAGAATAGGGTTGAGGCCCATTTGCTTGATAATAAGACAAGCGGCAAAACTCGACATACGAACCACCGCGGTCTGGTTGTCCGTCACGTTGATGGCATCCACATAGCCTCGAAGCATCTCCGCCTTGCTGCTGATTTTCTCGGCAAGAGCCCCTCTTGGAGGACCGCATTCGGAGGTCACGGCCAGGTGTCCGGCAGCCAGAATCTTTTCCAACGCGCTTTCCGTTTTCATCATGCAAGATCCTCCCTTATGATACGTCTGGGTCCGCCGTCACGGCTGCTCCTCCAGTCTTTTGCCGGAGTAATGTCTTCATACCGGGATTCCATCCCAAGGGCCTTCAGCCGGTCCCAGATAAGCTGCCAGGCGCATTCCACCTCGGGGTTGATTTCACACTTCCCGTTCGCGGAGCCGCCGCAGGGGCCGTTAAGCAAGCGTTTAGAGCATCTGGCAATGGGACATATACCGCCGGTGAGCCCGAGAAGACAATCGCCGCAACCCTGACATCGCTCCGCCCAGACCCCCTGCCTTTCCGATGCACCCATGAATGTGGTATTCACCGCGGGATAAACCGGCTTTTCCTTGAAACGCCTGGCCACTTCCTGTACCCCGCACCCACAAGCCATAGACAAGACGGCATCCACTTGATTCACCATGCTGGCAAGCTCTTCAACATATTCCGGGTCACACTGACGCTCCAGGGTATGTTCCTTCACATCCAGGACTTTCCCTTCCTGCATGCAGGCCATCTGAAGAGCGGAGGACAAGAGTCCCACCTCCTTTCGACCTCCGGCAGCACACACGGTTACGCATTCGTTACAGCCCACGAGAAGAATTCGGTCGTAAGGCCTGATGTACTCCATAATTTCTTCGATCGGTTTCCGTTCAGCGGTAATCATTGCTTCCCTTTCTCCTTATTCGTAAATCAACCTGACGCTCTTTCTCTTTTTTCTTGCGCCGCCTCTTTTACCGGGTTCGGCCCCAGACGGCGGATCTTCTCCGTGATCTCAGAGGCCGTCACAGCAAATTGCTCTCCCATGCCTGCAGACATGGTGATCATCTCAAGCCGTTCCCCGCCGATGCCGATCTCGTCCAGGAGCCGTTTAACATATTCCACCCGGCGGGCCGCTTTGAGATTGCCGTTCTTGAAATGGCAATCTCCTTCGAGACACCCCGCCACATAGACGCCGTCCGCCCCCTTCTGGAAGGCTTTCATGATGTGGATCGCATCCACTTTTCCGGAGCACGGAACTCTGATGATATGCACATTGGGGGGATAGGTGCACCGCATGCTTCCCGCCATGTCCGCCGCCGTGTAGGCACAGTAATGGCAACAGAAGGCGACTATGACCGGTTCGAACTTTTCCATTACAGGACCCTTTCTAGGAGGCCGTCAAGTTTGGCCATGATGTGATCGTCTTCGTACTGCATAAGCTGTATGGCCTTTGCAGGGCACTCGGCGGCACAAACACCGCAGCCTTGGCACTTGGCCGGATCAATTTCAGAGTACCCCTCGGCATTGATGAAAGGCACGTCGAAGGGACAGGCTCTGACGCAAATCAGGCACGCCGCACATTTCTTGGAATCCACCCGCGCAACCGCAGCACCCAGGTTGATGACATTCTTGGCAAGCAGCGTCTGCGCCCGGCCGGCAGCAGCTTGTGCCTGGGCGATGCTCTCACGAATGGTCTTCGGTGCATGGGCTGTTCCGGCCACAAAAAATCCGGGAACCGGCAGGTCCACCGGCCGAAGCTTGACGTGGTCTTCCAGGAAATAGCCGTCTCCGGTGCGGGGCAGGCGAAAAACCATGGCCAGATCTTCGGTCCCTTCCTCGTCCGCAATGAGTCCCGTGCTCAGAGCGAGACAATCCGCGGAAAGCATCACCCTTCTGTCCAGAATGGGGTCGGTGAAGGTGACCCTGACCTTGCCGCCGTCGGCCTGCACCACGGGTTTTTCCTTTTCCTCATATCGGAAAAAAAGCACGCCCCGTTCCCGTGCCTTCCTGTAGTAATCCTCTTGAAAACCATAGGTCCGCATGTCCCGATAGAGCACATGAACCTCAGCTCGGGGATTCAAATCCAGCACTCTCAAAGCATTTTTCACGGCCGACTGACAACAAACACGGGAGCAGTTGGGATTCTCCGGGCACCGCGAGCCCACGCACTGGATCATAACCACCTTTTGCCAGGCTTTCACCTTTTCAGGCTCCTCTTCAAGCACTCGGTCCAGATCGAGTTGCGTCAAAACGGCTTCATGCTCCCCCAGCATGTATTCTTGAGGCCGGTTCGCCAGAGCACCTGTTGCCAGGATGGTGACGCCATGGGTAATCTGCCGGTAGAACATCTGGGGTCCAACCTGGACTCCCGTTCTGAAAAGGCCCGGCATGCCACTGTGATCGACGATCACAGAACGGGTCATCACCTGGATGTGTTCATGATGCATGGTCCGATCTATCAGGGCGGCGATGTAAGCCTGGACGTCCTCTCCCTCCAAAGTCCTGCGAATGTCCGTCGCCAGCCCGCCGAGCCGGCCTGATCTCTCCGCAAGGTAGACTTTGAACCCCTCATCCGCCAGCGTCAGGGCCGCATTCATGCCGGCCACGCCCCCGCCCACCACGAGGATATCCTTGTTCATAGGAAGGACATTTTCCGTCAGAGGGTGGGCCAAAGCGACACTGAACACAGCCATGCGGATCAAGTCCTTGGCCTTGTTCATGGCTTCCATGGGCTGATCCAGATGAACCCACGTGTCCTGATCCCGAATGTTGGCGATCTCTACGAGATATTTGTTGAGCCCCGCCTTTCGCGCCGTGTCCTGAAAAAGGGTCTCATGGGTTCGGGGCGAACATCCTCCGATCACCACCCGGTTAATGCCTTTTTCAAGGATGCGCTTCTGAAGGAGCTCGAGGGACTCCAGGGAGCACCCATGGCCGATCATCTCGGAGACCACCACCTGAGGCAGACCGCCGGCGTATTCGACCAGTTGGAGCACATCGATGAGTCCGCCGATGTTATACCCGCAATCGCAGACAAAAACACCGACTCTCGGTTCCTCCATGCTGACGTCCCGCTCCGGCGGCAATTCGGCTTCCTCTTCATCGGGCTCCTCCGACGTCTTGAGCCATTGAGAGGCCATGCACGCTGCGGCACTGGCCTGAACCATGGTTTCCGGAATGTCCTTTGGGCTCTCAAGAAGGCCGCACACATAAATCCCGGGCTTGGAGCTTGTAACCGGATTAAAGCTTCCTGTTTTCAGGAAATGGTGTTCATTGAGTTCGACACCCAGATTCTCCGCAAGCCCCACCAAATCCGGGGGGATGACAAAGCCCGTAGACAGGACGACCATATCGAAAAGGTCTTTCCTGGGCATGCTGTCGCCGGCAGGAACATAGGTGATGGACAGGTCGTCCGAACCGGGAACAGGCTCCACCGTGTGGGGCCGGGCGCGCTCAAAACGAATACCGAATTCTTCCTTGGCTCGGTTCAGATACAACTCATAGTCCTTGCCTGAAGTGCGCATGTCCATGTAGAAAATGACCGTCTCAATGTCATCCTGAAATCTCTCCTTGGTCACCATGGCTTCCTTGAGGGCATACATGCAACAAGCACTTGAGCAATAGGAAAGGCAGGATTCCTGCACGCTTCTTGACCCGACACACTGGATCCAGGCTATTCTTTTGGGCTGCTTCTGATCGGAGGTCCGGAGAAGCTTTCCCAACGTAGGACCTGAAGCCGAAAGGATCTGCTCATACTCCAGTCCTGTGAGCACATTGGGGCACACGCCGTAACCGTAGTCTTTCAGTCCAGAGGGATCGAACACACCTGCCCCGGTGGCCAGGACGATCGAGCCCACGTTGAGATCCCGGGTTTTTTGAGCGTCCTTGGGCAGTATCGCACCGGCGCGGCAGACTTGGGCGAGCCGGTCCATGTCGCTGCACTTATTCACATCGATGGAATAGGCATAAGGTGTGGCTCTGGGATATCGCATGCAGGTGGGAGCCCGGTGATCCAAACCGGGGGTGAATCGGACGCATTCGGGAAATTCTTTGTAACAGTCACCACAGGCCGTGCATCGGCTCAGATCAATGTACCGCGGATCGGTCCTCAAAGTGACCTTAAAATCTCCTGCTTCCCCTTCTGCATGGATCAGCTGAGTCAAGGGCAGCAATTCAATGTGGAGCTGTCGTCCGCTTTCAGCTAAGTGGGGGGAAAGGGTGCACAAATCGCAGTTGTTGGTGGGAAAAGTCCGGTCCAGTTGGGTCATGAGGCCCCCAATAGAAGGCGCCTTGTCGATGAGCACAACATCTCTTCCCGCTTCAGCCAAGTCCAGCGCGGCTTTGATCCCTCCTACCCCGCCGCCGATGACAAGGGCTTTGTTGTTGCTTTGTTTGGTCATTTGATCTTTCATCTCCATCCCAATTCAATTCAAGCGAAAAAACGCCGGCCTCCCCCCTGGTCAAGGGAACCCTGCTTGCCTGCTACGGCATAAAGCCGCACATTAGAGATCCGCATGATCCAGAATGGTGGGTAGCCTGTGTTCCCATCCGAGAGTCACGATCTGAACGCCTTGGGCAAGGCCTTTAAGATACTTGATGGTCTCTCCTGCAATGACGAATCCCTCCATTTCACGATCTTTTGCTTGCCGCAGGCGTTTGATCAAGTCCTCGGGAATAAAGGCACCAGGCTCATAGGTAGCCATGTACCTTGCAATGCCGACGGTCTTCAAGAGAAAGACAGTGGGGATAACGGGCACTCCCAGGCCCTTCGCTTTGTTCATAAAGGAGGCAAACCGGTCCATATCAAAAACAGCAGGAGTGAGCAGGAATTGTGCACCGGCCTCTACCTTTTGCCGGGCCTTTTTCATCTCCTCTTCCAGCGTCTTCTCATCAACAAAGGGCCCCATGGTGCAACCCACGGTGAAGCTGGGACTGCCGTGGAGTTCGAATCCCGCCAAATCCGTACCGTTTTCAAGAGAGCGGATGGCGCGAAGGAGACCCGGCTCGTCCAGATCGTCCACGGGCTTGGCGTCCACGTGATCTCCGGATGACATCTCTTCTCCCCGCACCACCACGAGATTCTGAATGCCTAAAACATGGGCGCCAAGGATATCCCCCTGCAAAGCCATCCTGTTCCTGTCGCGGCCGTAGACGTGGATGATGGGTTCCAGCCCCTGCTGGCGCATGAGAACACCTCCGGCCATGGCACTCATTCTCATGACCCCATTGTCCATGCCAGGGATAACAACCGCATGGACCCGCTCTTTGATTTTGCGAGCACTGTTCACCATGTCAGAGATATTGACGCCTTTCGGCGTATTCATCTGTGCCAAAATGACGAACTCTCCTGACGACAATCGCTTCCTAAAACTCATAACCCACCTGCCCTTCCTATTGAGCTTGATACAGAGTCGACGTTTTCAGTCAACCTTCATTCGCAAGGGGGAACCGCCCCAACCACAACGGGCTCACTTCGCCCGTATTCTTGACCCGAGAGCAGCCTCCCGGCGTGCATGTAAGCTGTAGGGGTTTACCAGCTTGGAAAAGAATAGTCAAGCAAGTTAGATGCCATAAGAGTGAGACGCCCAGCCGATTTTAAATATCCACTAAAACCAATATGTTAAATTGCCTCGACCGGAAACGAGGCCAAACGTGCAGGGCTGAGGTATTGCGTTTTTGAAATTATGTTTTGCACGATAGTTGCAATTTTGCAAGCCTCGGCTGTACGGATCTCCATGAGAAAAAAACAGTAGGCCGGCCCGCACTGGACGGTTTTTGAGGGTCGGCCTACTTTTCTGAGGAGGTTTTCTCGCTATGCTCACGGGAGACGCATATCCCACGCCAAATCAGCAACCAGGGGAATGTCTTTGTCGATTCCAAATACGACCAGGATACGAATGAGTAGGAGATGATCAAGCGACCCAACATCCGCTTTGTGAAGATTGAGAAAGTTGTGGGTATTCATATGCGAGCCTTAAAGAAGGGATTGTCGAGGAGGAAGCGTAAGCAGAACGTCTTCGTTCCCGCAAAAGAGCATCCTGCCCAACTGGAGAATGGCTAATGCCGGATTCGTCACGTGGGGCACCAGACGCCGCCCTGTTTCGATGCCTGGGATCCTCGGGCTATCCAATCCAAAAATCTTTTAAGCAAACCGCGCTTGGGAAGACCCTGCAGATAGGGACAGGTTCCTGAGGGTGAAAGGGTGTTGCGGTTGTTTTCTGCGCTGTTCTCGGGTTTCTTTTCCATGGAATGAGAGGTTTCTGGCCCGAATGTTACCGCCTTGGACTATGAAAACCGCTAGAGCAAGGCCGCTTGCGCTGAAAGCAGGGATTTGAAACGGTCCAGACTGATCGTATAGGGTTGGATCGGAATCCCCATCCAGTCGGAATACTCGAGGAATTCCTCGGGATGCTCGGACATATATCGGTCCACATAGCCGATGCCGTCAAGAACAATCGCCCCGCCTGTATGCCGCGGAAAATTCTCGTTGGCCAGGCCTTTGTCCCAGCCTTTGAACACGTATTCACGGAACTTGATCCATCCCGGGGTCATCCACCACACTTTTTCCCCGCCGGCCAAATCCTGGGCGATTCCTTCTCGCTCCTCTTTACTTACGAGCATATCCACACAATGGCTTGCCTGTACCCTCCGCACCATGGGTCCTTGTTCCTCAATGATAGTTTTCATAGTCCTTGTCGGTTGATCGGCATTGACATAGCAAAACTTGCCGCCATAGACAACTAAAACCTTCCCTGCCTTGTCTTTGGCCTTTTGTACGCGCTGAACAAGCTGCCTTTCCAGTTCCTTTGGGCTCTCGTGGAGACCCGGCGTGGTAAAAAACATATGGTGCGTATCAAGAAACCCACTGTCTCTTAGGTGGGTCAACTCCATGCTCAACGTGCCGCATGAAACAATCGCTATGTCAGAAAAGGATTGTTGGTCCATTGATATCCTCCTTGCTCCGCTTCAGGCGCCGGCACCATGCCCGAACCCATAATCGCCGCCTGGAAAGGCTCAAGTGATGTCCGAATCCCATCGTGTTCCACATCGACCCGCACACTCAGTGCAGTTTACTCCCCTCAGGCGCCAGCTCCTCAGCATAATCCCCGGTAAAATCCAAAGGCCAGCATGTGCGGCCACCCTTCTGGGCACTAAGATGGTTGCGAAACACGGACCGCCCAAACGGGTCAATATGCCTTAGACCGTTCGTGTGGATAAAGGCTCTTGAAGCGAAGCGGCAACGTTTTTCAAGAGCACTGAGAAGCTCCTCTGCCGCCCTGCTGTCAAAATCTCCCTCTAACCGGAGGTGAAGGTTGTCATCGTTTTGATGAACAAGGATTCTAAATTTCACAGCCATGATGCACCTCCTCTCTAAAGCTCACAGTGAAAACTCCGGCCGCCTTGAACAATAAGAAAGCTCACCTCTCAGCGCTGGAAAGGGCGATGAGGGTTTCCCAAAAAGGCTGTGCTAGGCTCTGCTTTTTCTCAAACGAACGAGATAAAGATTCTCCCCCTCATTAGTGTTTAAGACTTCATAGGGGAAGGTCGCCAAAACCTTGAAAAAATCCCTTCTCGTATCCGGGTCACTGACCATGATTTGCAGGGTCTCTCCCGGTTTGATCCTCCTTAATCCTTGCGTGATTTTCAGAAAGGTCAGAGGAATGATCATCCCCCGCAGGTCGAGAATGTGATCCACAGTGCCTTCGAATTCAGAGTCTCCATCGATCCCTTGTTTTGTCTGTTTCCTTTTCATATTTAACACGTGTTAAAATCAGGAGAGGCCAACCCTAGCTGTCTTCACAGCGCAAGCGCTTCCCGAGGAGCTACCTGCCGCCATCCGGAAAAGCCATTTCATCACACCGCCAGCAGCCCTGTTCTCTGAAGCTGCGTTTGAGGTCAATTCTTTTGTCGCAGAGCCACCCATCGCCCTTTCCATCCTTCATGTATTTTATCGGGCGGGTCGGCGTGTGTCTGTACAAATAGGTGTAGTCTTCTACTTTGATGTTCTTCTGGCTTCCCATGGTCATCTCCTTTCTTAGTTAAAGGTGATTCAAATCGCTTTCACTAACTTTACCAAGCAGAATTTGTGCCAAAAGAGCCGTAAGGTCCGCAAAAAATTTTTTCCCCTAAGTCACTGAAAATTGGTCACTACACTTCCAGGTTCGTGGAAACGTCACCGCTTCTGTTTACTTATGTTCCTTTTGATGTTAAAGTAAGTTGAACACTTGTTAAGATAAGGGAATCCATGTTTGAACAGGAGCTGAACACCTATTGGGAGACGGTAGTCAACACCATCCAGGACGGCTTGATGGTCGTAGACAAGGCCGGAATCATTGTCTCTGTCAACCAGGCCCTTGAAGCCATAACCGGCTACGCCGAAAAGGATTTGGTAGGGAGCCCCTGCTCAGCATTGAACTGCGATATTTGCGAAATCGCTCGCAACAGGCGAGGGGAGCATTGGTGCGCTCTGTTCAGAACCGGCCGACTCAATATGCGTCGATGCACCTTGATGAAAAAGGATGGAAGCTATGTTCACGTGTTGAAGAACGCCTCCCTCCTACGTGACTCTCATGGCGATGTCATGGGTGCCGTGGAGACACTGACGGACATCACAGACATCATTGAGAGAGATCATCAGATTGAGGCGTTCCAGCGCCAGCTTCGGCTGGAAGACGGTTTTCACGGAATTATCGGCGTCTCTGAGGCCATGCAAAAAGTGTTTAACCTCATTACCAATGCCACCAAGTCGGATGCCCCGGTGATCATTTTCGGAGAAAGCGGTACCGGAAAAGAACTGGTGGCCAGGGCGATTCATGAGACAGGGACCCGCAAGCGAAAGCCTTACATCAGAGTGAATTGTGCGGCGTTGAATCAATCCCTGCTGGAGAGTGAACTATTTGGCCATGTGAAGGGCGCCTTCACCGGTGCCTACCGCTCCAGGGAAGGACGATTCGAGGCGGCTCGAGGCGGCGACATTTTTCTGGACGAAATCGGTGACCTGCCTCTTTCCACACAGGTGAGACTCCTTCGGGTGCTGGAAGAAAAAGTCATTGAGCGGGTGGGGGAGAACAAACCCATTCCCGTGGACATACGCATTATTTCAGCAACCAATAAGGATCTCAAACATCTTGTGGACAAGGGGGCCTTCAGAGAAGATCTTTTTTACAGGATCAACGTGATACCCATCATGGTTCCTCCCCTGAGAGAGCGAATGGGAGACATTCCCTTGCTGGCCGAATATTTTCTCCGAACGATTCGCATGAAAACGGGCAAGGACATTCAAGAGATTTCCAGCAAGGCCATGAAGATTTTGTCTGATCACCCCTGGTCTGGAAATGTAAGGGAATTGAAAAGCGCTTTTGAAT
>JARRRH010000003.1:0-16594 GCA_037380925.1 Deltaproteobacteria bacterium
TTTGCTTTCCATAGGCCCTCCTCCAAAACCCGCCGCTCCGTTGACCTGTCAAGACCCCATTTCCCGGTTGTTTCCTAGAATGCCCTGTGCTAGACTCCCGCTCCTAATGTCATCCTGAAAGGCCGTTTCAGACCATGGAGCACAACAAAGTTGTCACGCGGTTTCCGCCCAGCCCTACAGGGTACCTTCACATCGGGGGCGCCAGGACCGCCTTGTTCAATTGGCTTTTCGCCAGGCAGAACAATGGGAAGTTCATTCTCAGGATTGAGGATACGGACCGGGAGAGATCTACAAAAGAGGCAACCCGTGCCATCCTCGAATCTTTGGGGTGGCTGGGACTCGACTGGGACGAAGGGCCCTATTTTCAGTCTCAGCGTTACCCGATTTACAAGCAATTCGTCGAAAGGATGTTGTCATCAGGGAAGGCATACTATTGCCACTGCACTCCAGCAGAACTGGAAGAAAGACGCCGCCAGGCTATGGCTAAAGGGCTTAAACCCAAGTACGACGGCAAGTGTCGGGACCTGGGGTTGGGTCCGGGGCCCGGTGCCGTGGTCAGGTTGAAAGCACCCCAAAGGGGGAGGACGATTTTCCATGACATAGTCAAAGGAGCCATCTCTTTCAACAACGAGGAACTAGACGACCTTGTCCTCTGGCGATCGGACGGGAGTCCCACCTATCACCTTGCCGTTGTCGTGGACGACATCACCATGGGATTAACCCACATTATCCGCGGCGATGACCATGTGAACAATACCCCTCGTCAGATCATGATCTATCAGGCTGTGGATGAGCCCTTGCCCTTTTACGCCCATGTGCCCCTGATCCTCGGCCCGGACAAAACCAGGTTGAGCAAACGCCACGGCGCAACCTCAGTGCTCGCTTACAGAGATATGGGGTATCTCCCTCACACCCTGGTGAACGGTCTCGCCAGAATCGGATGGTCCTATGGCGACCAGGAGAAGTTCACCCTAGATGAACTCATTGAGAAATTCTCTTTGGAACATGTGGGCAGAGCCGCAGGCATTTTCAACCCAGAAAAACTCCTGGACCTCAATGCCCAATACATCCGGGAGACGGAAACCGACGCCCTTGCCGCAGCGCTCATGCCCTTCCTGGAAAAACTCGGCTTCCAAAACCTGAACAGGGCAAGAGTGGCCCAGGCCGCTGAAACCCTTAAACCAAGGAGCAAAACCCTTGTGGAAATGGCCGAAGGGGCACGCTTTTACTTTGAGACGCAGATCGCGTATGAAGAGAAGGCGGACGGCAAGTTCCTGAAACCGAATATTCTCGGGCTCATGAGGGACATTCTTGAACGCCTCCAGAAAACGGATGATTTCACGCGGAAAGGACTGGAAAATGCTTTCCTCTCCTTTCTTGAGGAAAAACAGATCAAACTGGGAAAAATCGCGCAACCATTGAGGGTCGCTTTAACGGGAAAGAGTGCGAGCCCTGGCCTTTTCGAGGTCATGGAGGTCCTTGGAAAAGCCAAGGTGGTGGACCGAATTCAAAAGGCCATGGCTCACATCGAGGCAAAAGCCGCCCAGTCATCAAGCCGCTGAACGGGTCCCTAGTGCGGACGCGTGACCTGTTTGACCCCTGCATAGGGGGATTTTTCTATGATTAAATGGAGGAGCCTGCCATGTATAAAGTCATGATCCGAGACAACATGTCCCCGAAAGCCAAGGAAATCCTGGAACAGACCGGGCAAATCGAGGTCGTAGTGGATAATGACAAAGCCACGAGCGATCCAAAGATCCTCGCAAGTTTCATCCATGAGTTCCACGGCCTCGGGGTCCGAAGCGGCACGAAGGTGACGGCAGAGCTCTTTGAGAAGGCTTCAAACCTTAAGGTTGTGGGCCGCGCCGGTATAGGCGTAGACAACATCGACGTGGCCTCTGCGACCGATCGCGGCATCGTGGTTATGAATGCTCCAGGAGGCAACACGGTCACGACAGCAGAACATGCTGTCTCTCTCATGCTCGCCCTGGCTCGAAACATCCCTCAAGCTACGGCTTCCATTCGTGCGGGCAAATGGGAAAAAAAGAAGTTTATGGGCGTGGAAATCGAGGGGAAAAACCTCGGGATCATCGGCCTGGGACAAATCGGCCGTGTCGTGGCCTCCCGGGCCCAGGGGCTAGGCATGAAAGTGATGGCCGCAGATCCGTATGTCACTAAAGAAGCCGCGCGTTCTATGGGTGTGGAACTGGTGCTTCTCGACGACTTGCTTTCCAGGGCCGATTTCATCACCCTTCATGTCCCCCGCTTAGAGGAGACGAGAAATCTCGTCCGGAAGGAAACCCTTGAGAAGATGAAACCGGGCGTTCGCATCATCAACTGCGCCCGCGGGGAGGTGGTCAACATGGAGGACCTTTATGAGGCTTTGCTCGGCGGTCATGTGGCGGGCGCCGGGCTGGATGTCTTTCCCCAGGAACCGCCGGACTTCGCCTTGCCCATCTTTCAGCATCCCAACGTCATCTTCACACCCCATTTGGGCGCAAGCACCGGCGAAGCTCAGGAAAAAGTGGCGGCTATGACTGCCAGGCAGATTGCCGGCTACCTTCTCGACGGCATCATCATCAATGCCGTAAACTTCCCATCCATTTCTACGGAGGTAATGGATCAGCTCCGTCCCCATATAAGCCTCGCTGAGAGGATGGGGGCCTTTTTGGGGCAGATGGTAAGAGAGCCCCACGACATCAACATTACCTATGGCGGCTATGTTACGGAGTTCGATACAAGGGTTCTCACCCGTGCTGCGCTGAAAGGCCTGCTGGATTCCTTTACAGATGTGCCGGTCAACTACGTCAACGCGCCGGCACTCGCAAAGAACAAGGGAATCGGGGTCGAAGAAACCATTAGCCAGCAAAAAGAGGACTACATGATTCGAATAAAACTGCCGGGTTACCAAGATGAATTGAACGAGATCTGGGGCACTATCTTTGCCAGGAAATACCAGCGTCTCATTCGCTTGGGCCGCATTGACATGGATGCCATTCCAGAAGGCAGCCTCATCGTGGTCCAAAGCGCGGACCAACCGGGCGTGGTGGGTCACATCGGAATGACTTTGGCAAAGCATAGCACCAACATCGCCCGATTCCAAGCAGGCAGGCGTGAGGGCAAGTCGGTTTGCGTTATAAACATCGATTCCCCTGTGGATGACCAGGTCATGGAAGAGCTTCGCGCCCTGCCGCATGTGACGTCCGCACGACGGGTCCGGATCCTTTGACACACGAAAACAAAGGCCATAAGCGCAGGGCCCGCAACCCATGACCAAAATTAAATCATTGCTCAGCCTGCCCCAAAAAACCCGCCCCGTCGTTCCGGACCGGTTTCTCCCCACTGAAGGGGGATGGCGGCAAGGGTGCGAGGATGTCCGCGACAAGCTGCGACTGAACCATCAAGATATTTTGGCACTGAACTTCATCAGGACTCCCTGCCCCTACGTATTCAGAAGACACTACCGCACGGGATTGCGCTCCCATATCATGGAAGTGCTGGATCCGGCAGATGTGGAAAGCCAGAGAGAAGGCCTCATGGTCAATGAGGTGAAACATTACCCCAAAGCCAAGCCCAAAAAAATGCTCAGAATCTTCAGAACGAAATTCAGCGGTCTTAAGAGTGCTGAGGAGGAGCTACAGCGGGTCAAAACCATAGCGAGGTTCCTCGCACCGAACCACATGGCCACGTCCAGCGAATTCCTTGTGGATTACACGCGAGGCCGGAAAAAAGGCTGCCTCCTTTGCGGTCTTCAAGAGTATGTCGAAGGGGAGACCATCAATCCCTGGACCGGCTTGGGCAGTGCCCAACTGTTCTCCTTTTTCCATCGCATGACGGTATCGAATAAGAACAAAGCCTTCGACAGGAGCGCGAAGAAATGGCTTCGCACGGTCCAGCAAAATGCTGAAGCCTTTGTGGGAAAACTCCGGGATATGATCTTGAAAGCGAACACGGTTCCAGACCTCGCAGGCGCGGGCAATCTGATCCTGACCTTCACAGGCCGCATCAAGCTCGTGGATATCAACAACATTTCCAGGGTTTCCTTTGATGCGACCATCCCTGTTGATGATCGGGGCTATCCTGTCTGCGATCGTTCCATCGAGGCTCTTTCCCTTCTTGAAGAAAAACTTCTTCAAAGGCCTCCCAAAAGTGAGGATGTAATTTACCGTGTCTTTCTTGATCCTGAGCGAATCAAAGCGGTGAGAGCCGTGGAAAAGGCCTTTTATCGAACCGATGAGCCCGATCCTTATCGCCCGGATTGAATGATTCTCTAGAGACTACCGTCCGCAGCGGCCATGCAGCCTTTTTTCCATGCCCTTCCTTATATGCTTAATATACCCACATGCTCTTTTCGGAACGAGACGGACCGTGTCTGTGCCCGTTAGAGTATCGCCATTCCGTAAAGAACCTGTCAGGCTCGTTGCCCCAATGGTGCGGCCAAACGGTTTTAACTCCCGTGTCCTGAAAAAACAGAGCAGGTCTTCCACACCGTCGTGATTCACATCTTTTATGAACGAATGAACACACCCGGCCCCGGCAAATTTCAGGCTATCCACGTCTATATCGGACAAATTCAAATACCCGTCGCCAAGAATGGCCACCGGTACAACCCCTCTGGATTTGGGATTGATGATGTTGAACTTTCCACCGGGTTTGACATCGATCTTGACATCAACCTCGACAGGGACCTCGACAACCTCTGCTGTTGGTTCGGTCTCATCAGCCCCCATGTCCGGGCCAGCGCCCAGGTTTCTCGGATCCCCTTCAAAGTCAGTCTCAGGGAGCGTGATTTTATCTGTCCCCTTGTCAATGCAGCCTGAGCCTTCTTTCAAGTGGTAATCCCTTTCTCCCACGAACGGGGATTCCTCAATCACAATATTCCCTTCAACCTTAAGAAGTCCCCCGTCGAAAACGGAAATCCCCTCGAACACAGGATTCCCATCTCCATCAAGTTGGCCTGAGAGGGCACTGAAAGACACCGTAATCGAGGATGTTGGGGACACATAAATGTCTGGGCCGGTACCTGCCGTGTTTCCTGATACAATGCAGTTGGTCATGGTTGGCGAAGAATTCAGCAAAAAAATCCCGCCCCCTTCACCTCCAGAGTTTTCGAGTTTCGTTGCCGAGTTGCCACTGATGGTGCAGTGGGTCAACACAGGCGTTGATCCATAATAGCAGTGTATTGCGCCTCCCTGGTTGGCTGAATTATCGGTGAAGATGCAATTGATCAGGGTGGGCGATGCCCAAAAGCAATAAAGTCCGCCACCGGAGAAACCGGTGTTTCCTTTGATGATGCAATTGGTTATGGTTGGCGATGAGCTCTGGCATTTGATTGCGCCTAAACCGCTGTCGCATCCCGTGATTGTAAAACCGTCTAGAACCGAAGAGGATGTTTCGCTGCTGGTAAAAGTAAAAGCCTGTCCTGTGCCTGCACAGTCGATGATGCAGGACTCAGGGCCTTTTTCAGATCTCATGGTGAAAGCCTTGCCGGCAAAATTCAACCCCCTGTTGCCTTCCCCAGAATAGGTCTCGCTTCTCACCAGCACGGTGTCGCCATCTCGAGCCGCATCCATGCCGGCTTGGATGGTTTTGTAAGTTTCAGAAGGCCCCACGTATATGGTGATCGCGCCCGAGCCTGCCTTAGGAGAAAGCATCCAGGCCAGCCCCAAAAAGCAAAAAAGACACACCTTCAGATAGTTTGAATGGTTTTTCATGATGGTACCCCCTTTCCTTTGGGCTGTGCTCACACCACGGGGGTGGGTCTGTCAAAAGAATTTGCAGCACTCCCGTAGAACATGGGATTAATTGGGATGATTCTGGATCCCAAAGGTGTCTATGCACAGCCCCCCGAGGGCGTATCTGCAAGCCGTGTGCCACAGGCGCATTTGCGCTTAAGAGGTGTATCTATCTGAATTAATTCCAGAAATAAGGGGCTGCTTCCTAGGCGGGGTTTGTCCCTAGGCTATCAAGGCAGGCTCTATGTCAAGAAAAACAGACACTATTTATGCTGTTCATACGGGTGCTCATTCAAAGCCAAAAAGCACGGGATACCGGCACTTCCTGGATCAGCTTGGAGACGCGAGGGTAAGAAGTGCGGTTTTCTCCTTCTGGGTCATTGACTTAAATTTTATGCCTATCCCTTCAGGGTCGAGCCTCACAACCTCCCCCACCATCTTGATGTATTTATTGCTGTTCCGAGGCGGGAAAGCCACCACGAGGCCCTGCCCAACGGTGAACCGGTAACGGGTTGGGAGAAAGAGTCCTCCAAGGCTGATGTTTTGGGTGTACCCGCTGTAGGTTCGTCCCTGGCTAAGGTAGTGGACGGGCAGGCGTAAGGATTTTCTGTAATGCCTTCTGCGACACCTGCCCTTCAACAAACCATTTTGCAGGAGGTTTAGGAGTGTGCGCCTTTCGTCATCCGACATTTTCGCGACCATTTTGAATAGTTCGTGCGTAATGGACGGATCTTGCAGAGACATTTTTAATTGCCCTCTAAACGGCGCCAAGGAGAAGTTTTCAAATGAAAATGGATCGCTCCTTCCACATTTTTAAAAAATACGGAAAGGATACTGCCAAGTCAACAAAAATTCCAGCCTCAGAGTGAAGCTCCCTCCTTATGGCTATCTTACGTCTTGACCCTTTCCCCGGTTCATCACGCCTTGGCGTCTCCCCCGGGTCCGGGCGGCCATGGGTTGACTTCAATGACCCGCATTTTCTTCCAGCGCCCCTGCCTGTAGCGGAGCATAAAAGCCACCCCCAAAGCACAGATGTAAAGGGTGGCTAAGGTCCATGCCGTATAGAGCCCCGCGCCCGCCACCTCTACAGCCCAATAGACCGGGCCGATCATCACACCCAGTGAGAGCGCTCCGATCATCCACATGATAAATCGCGTGTCACCTGCTCCCTTAATCGCACCGGAGAATATGAGGTTAAGGGCGTCGAAGAAACAGAAGACAGCCACGAATCGCATCAGAACCACACCCAAGTCCATGATCTTAGCTTGCTCGGCAACTGTGTGGTCGCTGTTTTCAAAAAGATGGAGAAGCGGCTCGGGCATAAACACGAAAACCGCTGCCACTACCGTCATATACGCCAAGGTGATATGCAGTGCGCTCGTGGTCGCATAAACCCCGTTGTCGGGCCGGTTTCTGCCGATAGCTTGTCCCACCAGCGTGGCATTGCCGATATGAAAACCCACCATAGGGAGAAAGGACAGGGTCTCGATAGACAGCACAATGTTGGAAGCAGCCAGTTCCAGGTCGCCAAGGCGGCCCAGCATCTGGATGAAGAAGGTGATCCCGAAAATCTCCAGAAAGAATTGGATCCCGCTGGGCATCCCGTAGCGCATGAGCCGGCCGAAAAGCTCCCGGTCCCACCCCCGGTTAATCCACGTTCCAAACTTGATTCGATTGTCTGCGCTGAAAATCAGCACGGATAAAATCGCCACGATGACTGCGGAAGCTGCGACTGTAGCCAAAGCCGCCCCCACAATGCCCAACTCCGGAAAAGGTCCCACCCCGTTAATCAGGCAATAATCCAGGGGAATATTGACGGCTGCACCTGCCATGTGCACCAACATCACCGCCCAAGTCAACCCCCGGCCGGTGTAGAAGCAGGCCAGAGCCGAGCCCAGAACAGGGAGCCCGGCGCCCAGGATCAAAATGTTGAAATAGGTCACCTCAAGGGCACGAATGGGTCCTGAGTGTCCGATGAGATCGAACAAGGGGTTGGAAACGAAATAGAGGAGTGCCAGAAGGGCGGCGGACAAGGTGGAGAAGTAGATTCCTTGCCAGAGAGCCGATCCCACACGATTCAGGGCGCGCGCGCCGGTATACTGGGCTACGAAAGCATTCGTGTAATTGGCCACCCCCATGAAAAAGGCGATGCATGTGAAGGCGGCGATTCCCGCAGGCAGGGCGGCCGCAATAGTCTGGATGGAGTAGTTGGCCAGAAAAACCCGGTCCGTGAACTGCATCACGGTCAGGGAACCCATAGAAGCCACCAGCGGAAGGCTGATGGCCAGCACGTCTCGGTAACCGTTCGGCTTTGACCAACGTTCTATCACCACTCAAAGCACTCCAGGCCTTCAAGCCCGTCCGCGGGCAGCCCAATGCCGAGTCCCCGGCGGGCCCGGATTCTCAATCAAGACTGAACCGGAGATGGGCAGGGAGGTTTATGCAGATGGGGATCCCAAAATCTTGAAGCTATTCAGTACTTTTCTGAAGACTTCCATATCTTCCTCAGAGCACTTGTCTTCCGCAGCGCTGTAACGCAAACTGTAAAACCAGTCTCCTTGCAAAAGACCATAATAGACTGTTTTGAACCTCAACCCGTCCTGTTCTCTGTACATAAACACTATTCGAAACGCGTCATACCCGTTCACTTTGGCAGGACAGCACTCCATAAGTCTGAAATTCAAAATCTTGTCGTCGCACTTAATTTCATCCAGGATGACGCTTGCCGCTTCCTCAGGGAACATGTTTCTACTGATCGTCTTGTCCGTATGCTTGAAGGGTTTATGGACATTCCGCCTTTGAACCAGGATGTATTGTGACAAGGCCCCCTCTTTTGTGACCATTAACACTCCGGAAACATTCACCTTTCTCCACCCGTAGGGTAGATCAACAGAGTAGTCCCGCATGGTTGAACCAGAATGGCCACCAGAGGCGCATCCGGCCGCTAAGAACAAAATAAGCCAAACGAGTTTTCTCACCACAAAACCACCTGCCCTATTCCCCTTCTATCCGGTTGGATTCAATGGTGCTGGAAACTCTTCCCAACCAAAGCTTTGCAAGGCTTGCTTTACTATGTTTGGCAATATTGTTCAAGGCCTCTTGAAAGTTCCTCAAAATAACATTCTTCAGCAAATCAAGAACGTCTCCCTCCCTGGTATCGCATTTCAGTTACTATCCGGCTTTCTGAACTTTCTAACCGTGAAACGGACCAGCCACAAAACGGCGAAAGCAATGACGATGAGCAGACCGGATGCACACCAGGTCAAATGGTTTCCTCTCTTGAGAAGGTCAACCGGGTTCCAGCTTGCCTCAACCACGATCCTGCCCGATTTGCTCCTGTATTTCTCGGGGACCCCGGCAATCGTTCGATCGCCTTCTTCACTGAAACTCCGGATGTAGTCTATAACTGCGACCCACTCCTTTAGTTCTTGTATGCCCGTTTTCTTCTTGTCCGCGTCGACCCTTGCCGCTTTGAGATCGGCGATGGGGCTGCCGTTGCGGTCTTTGGGGACGATATCCAGAATGTGCCAGGTAAACCTTCCCACAATCTTGAGAAACGTGGCATTGTAAATGTTTCCTGCACACCTGTAGAGCCGCTTGCTTGAGCCCGAATAATCAAGGGGTTTGTAGCCCTCTTCCTCGCTTCCGACCTGGATGTCCGTTACCCTGTCGAATATCACCCGGTGGGGATTATATCTGAAGCGCAGGCCGGAGACCTGCAAAAAGTAGTCATGCCCTTTCATGGGATAAATGCTCGTCAGGATCTCCAGAGCCCTTTTGATTTCAGAGCCGTAGAGATAGAACGAGACGAGCGGGTAGCCCATAGTGTCATCCATCCCGATTCCTAGGGGGATGGCGTTGAAAATGTCGCAAACCGTTAGTTTCCCCGTCTTCCCTTTCAGAATCGGATCCCTGATAAGCCCCAGGGATTCCACGGCAAAGGCAACCCTTGAGATGGGGTCTTGCTCGTGGCTGTCGTACCTGTTGACCGCCCATCGGACGGCGTCGGTAATGAGATTTCCCAGATTGGATTCCTCCTCGCCGATCGTCAGGTCAAAATCCGTTCTGGCCACCACCTGCCAGAAAGTCAGTCCCTGCCCCTTGAGTACCTGCTCGTCTATACAGCCAATGAACGCGTTGATCTGGCCCTGTGTTCCAGGATCTCCCTTTACCGTGTCATCGATTCTCACCAGAGCATAATCCTTGACCTTCAAAACCCTGTTTTCATAGCCCACATCAAGGACACCCACGTATTTTCCGTAGGAGCCGGCCTGCACAATGATCGCCCCTTGGCTCACGATAGGGGTTTCCAAGGTGGTGTGAGAATGGCCGCTTATCACAATGTCGATACCCTTCACCGCCTTCACAAGCTCCTCATCCTCGGACTCCCGTTTTCCATCGCCTAGACCGCTATGGGAGAGGCAAATAACCAAGTCCACGTTTTCATCTTCCCTTAAAACTCTGACCATGTCCTTTGCCGCCTCAATGGGATCTTTAAAAGCCACCGGCACGGCGAAGGGGGACACCTCGGCGGCATCTCTACCCATGATGCCGAACACGCCGATCCGCAGTCCTTCTTTTTCAATGATGGTGTAAGGCTTAACACCTTCTTGAGCAAAGATCTTTTCCAGAGAATCGTCCTCCCGGCTTTCGGAGCTGAAGAGAGCACTTGAAAAGACGATTTGCGGCGTTTTTCCTTTGCTGGTCGCCGAGGCGATGATTCTTGCCAGCCCACTGGGTCTCAGATCAAATTCATGATTGCCCAGGGTCGTGACATCATATCCCATCTCGCCCATGAGCCTGAGCTCGACGCTTTCTTCTCGGCTCACCATGTGAAACAAAGACCCCATCAGAAAATCGCCTGCGTCCAGCACAAGAACCGGGTTTTTCCGCTTCATTTTTTCACGTTGAATCACGGCCGCCACCCGGGCCCATCCCCCCACCGTTTCGTCATTCCCCGTCTCCAAGGGAGTGTAGTCCAATTGGGGTGAAAATCCCAGCAAGTGGGAATGGAGGTCATTTGTATGGATAAGGGTCAGCACTTTTTCTGCGGCAAAGAGCTGTGTGGACAAAGAGAGGGCTGTCACGGCAATGAGGATAAGTAACCATGAACGCGACCTCCTTTTTCGATGATTGTGGAACCGTAGCATGTCTGCCGCCTCACAAGCGTTGAGCGTCATGGACTTTTTAAAAGAAGAGCGTCCGGAACTTCCACGATACTAAATCACTTCATCCCTTACCGCAATCTCAGATTAAAGCAGACGGCGCTTTATTCCTTGAAGGTGCTGTAGGAGAGGTGGGGCCTTCAACATTTCGATTCAAGATTCCATACAGCAGGATTTGACCAGAGGGCATGAATAGTCCGTGGACGGAATTCTCAATATGGGGCCCGGTGATATTCGTTTACCGGTCTGGAGGGGAAAAGGAAGGGGTTATCGGGAAACCGCAGAGATGAAGCACCCTGTTCCGCCACCGTTCCCGGGAGGGGCAGGACCGAGATTGGGCGTTACTTTGAACAAGCCTCTTGCTTTTGTGCCTACGTACAGGGTAGATGTGAGGACCGGGTCAACGGCCAGGCTGGGAACACTCAACAGACCGGGGCCTACATCTCTAGGATTCCAACTCATGGCGCCATCGGTGCTTTGAAAAAGCCCCCCACTCTCGGTGCCGGCATACAAGGTGAGCGGGCTGTTGGGATTTACGGCCAGTGATAAGACATTCGGGTCCGTCAACCCTGTGTTCGCATCCGACCAGGTCAAGCCGCTGTCCGTGCTCTTGAATACGCCCTCGCCCAAGGTCCCGGCATAAACCGTGGACGGGGTGAGGGGGTCAACCACCAGAACATTTGCAGTCGTGCTCGCAGGCAACCCTGTGCTGGACGCCGACCAGCTGTCTCCACTGTCTGTACTTTTGAATATCCCGTCATCCGCGGTGCCCGCATACAGCACGTTCGTGCTGACAGGATCTATCACAACGGATTGAACAGCCAAACTGTTCAGCCCTGCGTTTTTTTCCGTCCAGTCCATTGCGCCGTTCACACTCTTGAAAATCCCGCCGCCCCGGGTCCCGGCATAGAGCACAGACGTGCTGCCGGGATCAATGGCAATGGTCTGTACGACCAGGTTGCCCAGCCCGTTGTTGCTTTCCGTCCAAGTCACCGCACGGTCCAGAGTGATAAAAAGGCCGCCGCCGTCCGTGCCGGCATACAAACGAGACGGTGTTACAGGGTCTATGGCCACCGTCAGCACGTCCAGGGTTGTTAGGCCTGTGTTCCCAAGAACGAAATTTCTTCCCCCATCCGTGCTTTTCAAAATGCCCGTCACATCTGTACCTGCATAAAGGATCGCGGTGTTATCTGGATCAACTGCAAGCGCCTGATAATTCCCTGAGGTCAATCCCTGATTGATCGCATTCCACGTGTCTCCACTGTCTGTGCTCCTGAAAACGCCGCCGGGGTCGGTACCCGCGTAGAGTGTGGGGAAAAAACCGGGAATCACGGCTAAGGCTTGAACCCTGGAGAAGGTCAAACCCAGGTTCACAGGAGTCCACGTGTCGCCCCTGTCCTCGCTCCTGAAAACCCCATCCGTTGCAGTGCCCGCGTAAAGCCTCCTGGACGTGATGGGATCGACCGCCAGAGCCTGGGCGTCTGCGTTCGCCGGTAGACCCGTGTTCACAGGAGTCCACGTGTCGCCCCCGTCCTCGCTCCTGAAAACCCCATCCGTTGCAGTGCCCGCGTAAAGTCTGGCGGGCCTCATGGGATCAATCGCCATCGTTTGCACATTCCCATTTGCAGGTAGACCGATATTTATCGCCGACCACCTGTCGCCTCCATTCTCGCTCCTGAAAACCCCGTCACCGACCGTCCCTGCATAAAGGCGAGAGGTGCTCTGAGGGTCTGCGACAAGAGAACCGATCCTGAGGTTTCCCAAATCCGTATTAACCGGAAACCAGGTATCTCCCATGTTCGTGCTTTTATACACGCCGCCGCCTGCGGTTCCTGCATAGAGGACTGTGGCCACTAAGGGACTGAAGGCCAGGGCATTAATGGTTCCCCCTTCCGGGGCTGGACGTATTTGATTTACAGCGCCGTATGACATTCCGTAGCCGAACCCCAGGAACAACGGCAACAGGAGGACGAGGAAACTTTTAAGTGGGTGCATTTCTCGGTTTTTTTCAAATCCCATTTCAGACGCCTCCACTAGCCCACCCCTTCTCAGCTATTATGGAAAAGCACTGGAACGGGAGGATTAGGAACGGCGGCGGAGGAAAGAGGTCTTTAAGGATGCGTACCAGCTCATATTCAGGACGTCTATAGGGTAAATCCCTTATTTTGCCTGCGTGAAAACCGTAGGCCTGGGGAGCACTTACCTCCTGAGTGCTGAAAAGCGGCTCCTTTGGGAGTGGACACTTTTTGACTATTTGAGACAACGCCCGGCAGATCTTGGATTCGGGGTTTGGGGCCATTTCAGGTAACTTACTGAAATATAAGTCTATACTCGCACACCCATGAAGCGGCATGCGTTTTGCACCGCCAAAATAGTCAAAGCACCGCTCCCGGCAGCGGGCCGATACGTACAGGCCTGGTTCTCTGGGTCCCAAAATTTCGTAAGGGCTTACGGAGAAGGACAACGAGAAGTCTTCCGACGGGGGCGGAAAGAATAAAAACCTCTGAAAAGGAGAGTTGCCATGTTGAAAAGAGCACTGGCCTTCATTCTGCTCGTCCTCATGATTCCTGCCCTTTCAGGTTGCTGGTATGCTGCCGCAGCCGGCGCTGGAGCTTATGTAGGATACAAAGGTAAAGAAAAAGGCTACAAGACCCAAAGCCCCATTGCAAAAGAAAAGCAGCAGGATGAAGAGGGCAAGAGGTAGGGTGTAAGCCCTGGATAATCCCATACCTTTCCACTTTGGAACGCAAGCCGATCCCTTGTAACGAAGCTCGGGTGCTTTTTCAGCTCTCCGGCTTAACAAGGAGCATTTGACCCGGGCGAATGATCGCTTGCGGTGGTATTCCATTGAGACGAGATAGCTCTTGTACCGTCATGCCGTACTCTTGGGCGATCACAGAGAGATTTTCTCCGTGGCGCACCTCGTGATAGCGCCCTTTTACGCTTTTCGGCGTGGTGGAGTTGTTAAGTTCCGAAATGGATTCTTGCAGTTTCTTGACCTTGCGTTCAAGCAGCACCATCTTTTCCGTTCTGGCTTCAACTTGTGTCAGTTTTGCCTCCACCCGTTCGAGTCGCGTGTCAAGGGAAGCCAGTTTCCGGATGGTTTCATCATCGCTGCATCCTGAAAAGCAAATTATGGCGAAAAATAGGACAAAAGGGCCCGCAAACATGAGCAGCCTTAAACGGTTGTGAGGCCTGGAATGTTGTGAATTTCTATACCCGGGGTTAGCGTTCTGCATTTTCCATATCCTTGCCGGCTCCGACCCCATACTCTTCTCCTTTCCTCTGCTGAAGACGATTTCCGATAACTGGCCGTTCAGTCTTTTTTATCATCTTCATTCAACATTTCCCCACAACTTTACCGATCAATACAGGACTTTTCAAGGTTTTCTTCTATTTGATTCCCAGGATATGAACCCTTCCTGTTTCTCAGCTCTTTCACCCTCGCTCTACCTACCAGAGGACGTCGTTGTGGTTTCCCACTGAATCGAAATAGGTGGAAATACCTAGAAGCAGCACACCAGAGCTAGCACGCAACATTTTCCCTGATCCATGCTGCAATGTCTTGCGCGATGGTTTCCCAACCCGGCTCACCGAGAACCCAGTGCCCGTGATCCGCATACTCTTTGTAAGTGGATAGGGTTGCGTATTTTTCCCGAACCTTCCTCACTACCGGTGCCGGCGTTACACGATCCTGCCCACCGGCCACGATCAGCACGGGACATGCGATCTTCGAGTCATCCACCTTCGCGGAGCCCTTTGAGTCAAGAAGCCAAAACCCGATTTCGGCTGCTGCTCTACCCGATTCATAAACTAATCTGCGGTACACTTGCTCTTGCTCTTCGGTGGGACATTTGTTCAAAATGCCGTACGCCGCTTCATCGAATGTGAACCGGAACGGTTTCCTCCAGAAAGCCCATGTCGTCATGACACTCCAAAAACACCTGATAACGGAAAACCTCAGGGCCAGAATTCCCGAAGGCGATGCGGGATTCAGGAGTACCAGTGCCTTTCCGAGGCCCCTGCTACCAAGCATTTGAGCAAGAAGCCCTCCCATCGAGTGACCTACAATGACCGGCGTGACACCCAGGTTTTGGATCTCCTCTTCAAGGTCACGGGCATAATCTAGAAGGCTGGTGTTTCCCAGCAGGGAATCAGGCTCGCCATCGGGGTCCATGTCATGGTAACGCAGGGTCGGAGTGACGCAGGCGCACCCTCTCTCCTCAAAAAAACTTCTGTAGTTCGCCCAATGCCATGAGGCACCGCACATGCCATGGATCATAAACAAGGTGTAAGACCCTGTAGCCATTTCCAACTTCCCCCTTCAGGCTGCTGTTTTTGCATATTTATGGGTTTCATAAAGATCTTTTACAGGTTGAGCATTATTCCCCATTATTTTTGTCAGACTTTATGAAAAAGCGCGAATCCAAACCACAAATATTTTGCTGGAACAAAGATGCCTTTCCCTTGTTTTGCGCCGGACGTATAAGTGTCATAGCCGGCTTCTACAGGGCAGTTGGTAAATACAGCGAGTTGAAGCTCAAAATACAGGTACTAATATATTGCGTAGTTTATGCAATCTAGTCCAGTAAATGATTGAAATGAGTTATCTCATTATATGCGGTGTTGCTTTTGCCGTGTCAGGCCTTACGCTTTTTTCAGGGTTCGGACTGGGAACATTGCTCATGCCCGCCTTCGCGATGTTCTTCCCGGTGCCTGTCGCTGTGGCCGTTACCGCGGTGGTGCATCTCGCCAGCAACCTGTTTAAGACAGTCTTGGTTAGGCGACAGGCTGATTGGCCGGTGGGTTGCCAAGTTTGCTCTTCCGGGGGCAGCAGCGGCTGTGTTCGGGGCTATGCTCCTGAACGTGTTTGCCTTGTCGCCATCGGTGGTAGCGTTTCAGTTCAGTGGAAAAACCCATGAGGTCACCCTTGTCGAAATGGTGATCGGGATCTTGATCGTCTTTTTTGCTGTTTTAGGCATGTTGCCACCTTTCCGGCGCTTGGCCTTTGACCGCAAGTATCTGCCTTTAGGCGGCGTGATATCAGGCTTCTTTGGGGGGCTATCCGGCCTCCAGGGTGCGATGCGTTCCGCCTTTTTGATTAAAGCCGGTTTGGACAAGGAATCCTTCATAGGCACCAGCGCGGTTTCGGCGGTGGTCGTAGATGTGGCCCGGCTGATCGTGTATGGGTTGAGCTTCTACACGACTAAATTCGCATGCATTTCTTACCAAATCCGCGATCTAGTCCTGGCTGCGACCTTGGCGGCTTTCGTAGGGGCCTTCATCGGTGCGCGACTGATGAAAAAAGTGACTCTGTGCACCGTCCAAATCATCGTCGGGATTTTACTGATAGTCGTCGGCCTTGGAATGGCGAGCGGAATGATCTAGATCGGTCTCCTGATGGCCGTGGCACGTTCTCAGTTTTGATGAGCAATATGGTTCTCCTACGCGAAACGCCGTTACGCAAAACGAACAAGGCAAAACTCTGGTGAAAGGAAAGGCAGGGCCGTCACGGCCCTGCCCTTAACACTCTATGTTAGCTCGGATGCGATCTTTCGATATTCTTCCTCTGAGAAAGCAAGAAGCGTCTCGGTGCTGATGCTACCCTTGGACGCTGTTGTGAGAAGAAGTTTAGCCATGGTTCCAGGATTTGGTGCTTCCACAATCACTACAAGGTCATATCGCCCCATAGTG
>JARRRH010000004.1:0-16644 GCA_037380925.1 Deltaproteobacteria bacterium
CTCGCCATTCATCCCCGTGGCAAGCCACGGGGCATTCTGGCGAAGGAGAGTAAACTTATACGTCAAAAATCTTCAACAAGAAAAACTGATTGCAGAAAAGCCGGTATTCATTGATGGAGTGGACATGTAATCGGAGTTGAGCCCTCCGAATGAGGGCTTTAAGACCAGCGTTATTCCGCGGAGGATGGAGTGAAGGTGGTTCATCCTTTGAATGGCAGCAGAGTCATCGGGTTCGACCCTAGCCGGAGAATTGGTTGAAGAAGGGGCAGGATTCGAACACAGTAAGTTCGCAAAAATTTGTTTCACCAGGAGGGATGTCATGGGAAAAATTGAAATTGAGAAAGGCCGTGTTTTTTATCCGATGCCATGTTCTTTGGTAGGGGCAAAGGTGGCGGGGAAGCCGAACTACCTCACGGTGGCTTGGTTCAGCATGGTTAACCCCGATCCCCCCTATGTCGGTGTCGCGATGAACAAGGCGCACTACACCAACTCGGGCATCAGGGAGAACGGGACCTTCAGCGTCAACATCCCATCCGTGCAGATGGCTGAGGTGGTGGATTACTGTGGCCTGGTCTCCGGCAGGAAGGCCGACAAGTCGGGCTTGTTCGAGAGCTTTTACGGAAAGCTCGATACAGCACCGATGATCCGGGAATGTCCTTTTAACGCCGAGTGCAGGCTCGTCCAGGTCGTTGACCTGCCGGGGGAGGAGCTTTTCATTGGAGAAATCGTCGCCACCTACTGCGAGGAAGACTGTCTCACAGAGGGCGTGCCCGACCTGAAGAAAATCAATCCCCTCGGGCTCCTGATGCCGGATCGCAAGTATCTGGCGCTCGGACAGGAGGTAGGTGCCGCATGGAAGATGGGGAAAAAATTCATGAAAAAATGAAGATGGGAAGGGGGGGTTGAGCGAGGTTGTCCTATTAATCCGGCCCGAGAGGAGGCTCTATGAAATCTTTTGTGACAGGAAGCACAGGCATGGTTGGGAGCAACCTGGTTCATCTCCTTGTGGAAAAAGGATATGAAGTCCGTGCGCTGGTGCGCTCCGAGAAAAAGGGCCGGGAAATGCTCGGCCATCTCGAAAGGGTGAGACTCATCATCGGGGATATGGAAAACGTGGAAGCCTTTGCCGGCGAGCTTTCAGAGTGCCATGTTCTTTTTCACACGGCCGCCTATTTTCGAGAGTACTATGGTCCGGGGGAACACGAAGAGAAACTCCAAAGGATTAACGTGGAAGGAACCATGGAGTTGCTGAAGGAAGCCGAAAGGCAAAGGGTTGAGAAAGTCATCTATGTGAGCACTGCCGGTGTTGTGGGAAGTGAACCGGACGGAAGCCCTGCGAATGAATCGACACCGCCGGGCAAGGGCAGCTACGAAAATCTCTATTTCAGAAGCAAGCTGGAAGCAGAAAAGGAGATTGACACGTTTTTGAAGAACCACACCTTACCCGTGGTGCTCATATTACCCGCGGTCATCATGGGACCTCGAAATGCAGGTCCTACACCCTCAGGGCGGTTTCTTCTGGACTACATGAATCGAAGAATTCCGGCAATTGTCAAGGGCGGCATGCCCCTAGTAGACGCACGTGACGTTGCTTTTGCCATGATGGAAGCGGTTGAGAAGGGCCGGTCGGGAGAGCGTCATATCCTTGGCGGAAATTTTATCGAGATGGAAGAATTGTTGAAGATGATGGAGGAGATTACAGGGATACCGGGTCCAAGGTGGAGGATCCCCAACTTTTTAGCAGGGGCTTTAGCACACCTGGCGGTTCTCCAGAGCCGACTGAGAGGTAAAAGCCCGCCCATTACTCCAAAAAGCGTGAAAATGACCCTGGCCAAAATGAGACTGGATTCGACAAAGGCAGTTCGCGAGCTTGGAGTGGAGTTTCGAGCGCCTAAAGAGACACTGATTGATACTGTGGAGTGGTTTAGGGAGCATGGTTATGTGAGAGAATAACGGGCGGCTGATGGTGAAGCAAGATAAAAAAAGGAGGCATGAAAATGAAGGAACATCCTTTGAAGGTTTTCGGGGAGCTGGATCCCGAGCTCCTCGGGCTGGTTGGAAAAACGAGAGATTTCGCCCTTGCTGACGGCGCCCTGCCGAAAAAGTTCAAACTTCTCATCGCCATGGCTTTGGACGCGGCTCATGGCGCGAGCGAGGGTGTCAAGTCCCTGGCTCAAGCCGCACAACAGGCCGGCTCAACGAAGGAGGAGATCACAGAGGCATTGAGGGTTGCCCAGTACGTGAGCGGCGTGGGGAGTGTTTACACGGCTGCGCGTGCGCTGAGGGAATTGTTCTGAAGCATGAGTCCTGAGGCACAAGGCGAAAGGGGCGAAAAAAATCGCAAAAATCGAACCGTACAAGGAAAGGCGGCAGGAGCGCAGCAGAAAAGAAAAAACCCATAGGAGTTCTCCGGGAGAGAACGATGATTTGGTGGGATGCTGTTTTAAAGAAAGTCCGTGTGGGTGACATTTTTTATACCCCGGGGAGGGGGATCCCAGCCTCGGGCCAAAACCCTTTTGAGGTTGTGCTCAAAGATTCATCCGGGATCACTGTTTCCAGTGGAAATGCGAAAATAGCTCTAGAGAGTGAGTGCTTCCACACCGTTGAGCAGGCTTTTTCCAAAGACCGCTCCCTTTGGCTCCGCGCCGCAGCTCTTCACGACGTTGACACCCCGGAAAAAAGTGTGGACGGATTGGTTCGTGAAGCCACCGGTTCCCACTCAGCTCGAGGAAATTACGTCTGCTCCATTCTCGAGCACTGCGGGCTGGTCCGGTACGCCATGCGCGGCAATCGGAAGGGGATTGAATTGCCTCCAGAAAAAAGGCACCGTAAAGCGGGAATCAGGCCGGCACCGGAGGAGATGAAAAAGCCGGGAACGATAAAGGCCGGAGCCGGAAGAGAAAAATTCAACGTGGTGATAGTGAGCGATTTACACTTAAGCCAAGGGCGTAATCCCCGCACCAGGAGATTTAACCTGAAGGAGGATTTTTTCTTTGACGGCCAGTTCGATCGATTTCTTTCTCATCTTGAGGCTGAATCCGAACGCCTATCGAGAAAGTGGCATCTTGTCATAGCCGGGGACATGGCCGACTTTCTCCAGGTGACCAGGGTGCCGGACAGGCCCGGTTTTACAATGAGCAGAAGGGAAAGAGAATACGGCTTTGGAACTTCTCTTGAAAAAAGCGTGTGGAAGATGAAGGTCATGATGGACGGCCACTGGATGTTCTTCAAGGCCCTCGGAAGGTTCCTGAGCTCGGGAAACAGGTGCACCATCATAACGGGCAACCACGACATAGAGTGGTCGGTTCCGGGGCAACAGAAAGCCTTCAGGGAGGAGATGAAAAAATACCTGCCTGCGCAAGCCCGTGGCCGCGATGAGACGGTTTTGAACTCCATAGATTTCTGCCCGTGGTTCTACTACGAACCGGGATTGCTCTGGATTGAGCACGGCCACCAGTACGATGGGATGAACTCCTTTGATTTTCCATTTGCTCCCTACTTGCCCGGCAGCAAGGAGTTGATGCTGCCGGGGGGATCGTTTTTTGTGCGCTACCTGTTCAACAAAGTTGAGCAGAAGGATCCGTTTGCCGACAACATCAAGCCGTTGTCCAGGTACGTCCGGAAATATGTGCTCAGACTTCTTCTTTCCCCAAAGATCATGAATCATGTCCGCTACTTCCTGGAGATAGGGAGAAAGATAAAAAAGTTTGAACCCGAGCAACTGGAGGAATTGCAGCAGAGAAACGAGGAGGGGATCCGGGCCGAGGCGGAAAGGTTTGAAATCGACCCCAAGGCACTGAATGTTATAAAAAGTTTCTGGGTGCCCTGCTTTCTTTACAACAAGAGCAAGTGGGAGAACATAAAGTATTTCTTTACCTATGGGTCTCGAAGAAAGTATCGTAAGATGGCCTTTGTGATTCAGAAGCAACTCGGTGTGCGATACGTGGTGTTTGGTCACACACACGATTCTGATCTTTTTCTTTTTCCTTCCCGCGCCAACGCCGAGTACGCAAATTCAGGGACATGGACAAAGATTTTCAGCAGCAACCCGGCCGAAATACTGCTTCACGATGAACAGGAGTCGGTGTTCGTACAAATTCTAAGGGACGAGGGAAACAAGCTCGAGTTAATGAAATGGAGAGACGATCTCGGCCGGGGCGAAAGGGTCAACCTTTTTGAACGAGACATGGAATTGCGGCGCTTGAAAATCGGCTGAATAACCTTTAAGATCAGGCGGCGGATCCGGGAGGTAAAGCGTGGTAGCCACACAACCTTTTACACTTGCTTGGGCCCTCGGCCTTGGCATTGCGATCGGGGGCGTCGGAGTTTGGCTTTTCATGCGGGCCAGGGTCCGGGAGACCGAGCGGCAAGTGCAATCCCAAGGCGAATTGGAGATGAGCGTCCTTTCAGAAAGGCTGCAAGCCAGAGAAGAAAGGATACAGGAACTGAAGACAGCCGTTGTTGAACGAGAAGAAGCAGTCCACGATTTGCGGAACACGGTAACGGATTTGAAAATAGGCGCCTCTGCACTTGAGACACGGATTGAGGAGGAACGCAAGGCCGCAGAGGAAAAATTTGAAATCCTCGAGGATGCCCGGAAAAAGCTGTCCGATGCCTTCAAGGCCCTCTCTGCAGAGGCCCTCAAGAGCAGCAATGAATCCTTCCTCGACCTTGCACGAACAACGCTGGAAAAATTTCAGGAAGGCGCTAGGGGGGACCTTGAAAAGCGGCAGCAGGCCATAGATGACATGGTCAAACCCATAAAGGAATCGCTCGGGAAAGTGGATACCCAGTTGCAGAATCTGGAGAAAGCCCGGGTGTCTGCTTATTCCGGCCTCACAGAGCAGGTGAAATCTTTAGCCACAGCACAGTACCAACTTCAAACAGAGACCGCCAAATTGGTCACCGCCCTGAGGGCGCCGGTTGTGCGCGGCCGGTGGGGTGAAATACAGCTGCGCCGGGTCGTTGAGATAGCGGGCATGCTCGCTTATTGTGACTTCACTGAACAGAAGTCGGTCACCACCGCGGACGGCAGGTTGAGGCCCGACATGATCGTGAAGCTGCCGGCGGACAAAAACGTCGTCGTGGATTCAAAAGCGCCCATCGAGGCCTACCTTGATGCGCTGGAGTGTCAGGACGATGAAGAGCGTGCGCGGCACCTCAAAAGGCACTCTCGACACATTCGCGATCACATGACAAAGCTTGGTTCAAAAGCATACTGGGACCAGTTTGAACCCACTCCCGAGTTTGTGGTCATGTTTCTTCCGGGTGAGATGTTTTTCAGCGCCGCCCTTGAACAGGATCCCGGCCTGATCGAGGAAGGCGTAAACCAGCGGGTCATTCCAGCCTCACCCACGACGCTCATTGCGTTGCTTCGGGCGGTCGCTTATGGATGGAGACAGGAAAAGATTGCCCAGAGCGTCTTGGAAATCAGCGCCCTGGGCAAGGAGATCTACGAAAGGATCCGGGTCCTGGCGGGACACATGGAAAACCTCGGTAAGGGACTGAATCGAGCGGTAGACGCATTCAACAGGGCGGTCGGTTCTCTTGAAACACGGGTGCTGGCCTCAGCGCGAAAATTCACTGAACTGGGTGCGGCATCGGGAGAGGAAATTTCGACTGTGCCGCCTGTGGAGAAGACGACACGGGAGCTTCAGGCACCTGATTGGGAAGAGACCGGCAAAGAAAAGGAATAGGCCGGGCCGGTTGACGTTGAGGTTCATGTTGGCTCAGATATGCGGTCATGACTCAGATCACACATCCACTGCTTTCAGTTCTTAGGCACTTGCACTCTCCTGTTTACAAGCTGCGCCTCAAGAGTCTGCACCAAGAAATCGTGCCAAATCTTCGCCCAGGTGACCACGTCCTTGATGTTGGGTGTGGATCGGGAGCTCTCGGACGAGCGATCAAAGATTCCCCAAAATGCCCTCCACGGGTCAGGGTAACCGGACTCGAAATATTCAGACGGGGGGAGGAGCTTACGGCTGTCAAATTTTACGACGGACAGAAGATTCCATATCCGGACAAATCATTCGATGTTGTGATTCTGGCCGACGTTTTGCACCACGCAGAGGATCCCCACAACCTCATTTGTGAGTGCTCACGTGTGGCCGGACGTGTGCTGATCGTCAAAGATCACAAAGTTGAAGGATTTCTCGCCCAACAGCGCATTTCTTTCATGGATTGGGCTTCCAACGTGCAGTACGGCATTGCCTGTCTTTATCGGTATTACACACTGAAGGAGTGGAAGAAATTGATCGGACAGGCTGGTCTTGAGGTCGAAGCTCAAATCGATTCCATGAAGATATATCCTTCAATTATGAATTTCTTTTTTGGAGGGCGCATTCAATACATGGCGGTTTTACGGGCAGACGGAATGAACTCAAATCCGAGGCAGAGGTACTGAAAGCAGGAGCAACGTATGCGCCCTGAACCAGGGCGGAGACCCGGTGTGGTGTAAACAGTGCGGAAGGGAAAGGAGGATGGAATGAATTTTCAGGATTGTGTCAAATTTGCGAATGATAACACCCTTGGGTATTTTGCGACTGAGGAAAACGGCCAGCCAAGAGTCCGGCCCATACGCATGTGGTTTGCTGATGAAAGCGGATTCTATTTCCAGGCCATGACCGTGAAGGCGCTATGCAAGCAACTCCAGAAAAACAACAAGGTTGAAGTGTGCTTTTACGATCCGGAAGCTGCGGCGCCCATCGGAAGAGTGCTCCGCGTGGCAGGGGAAGTGCATTTTGTGGATGATGTAGCTCTCAAGAAAAAGGTTCTCGAGGACAGGCCCTTCTTGAAAAATATGGGCATAGAGAAGCCGGAGGATCCTCGTCTCGCTATACTCAAGATACACAAAGGGGAAGCCTTTTTTTGGACCATGGAAAACAGTATGCGGGAATCCGAGATCGAAAGGATAAAGTTTTAAAAAAGTATGTGGAACTTGTTGAGCGCCTGGAGGCTGAGTTTGGCTGATGCGGTTTATGGCGAAGGAAAGGGGAGGGGACCAGCTTTTTGGCCCAGCCTTGTAAACCTTTGCGAGAGGGGTGCGTCTAAAACACTAAAAAGGGATTGTGCCACCTTGGCGAGGTCGAGCGAGGAGGGAAGGAAAATGGGAAAAATTACCTGGCTGGTTCTCGCAGTCTTTGTGGTGCTTCTCGCCAGTCCCATATCGAGCTACGCAGGACGGAAGCACGTTTACTTCGGTGCAGACATCAGAGTGGGCCATTCAGGCCGGTGGGGAGTTCATCGGCCGTGGAGGCATCACTCCTTCGGTCCCCGCGTGTATTGGGGAGGCACAGTGGTTTTGGGACCGTGGTTCCCCTACCGCTACTACTCATCCCCGCCGGTGATCGTTCAGCAGGAGCCCCCTGTGTACGTACAACCCGAGCAGGAGGAACCATATTACTGGTATTACTGCCAGGATCCGCAAGGTTACTACCCTTACGTGAAAACGTGCCCGGGCGGGTGGATGAAGGTGGTTCCGGATGTGACGCCGCCCCAAGAGTAAAGGAGGTCACAGCACAATGAATCGGAGAAAAAGCCTTGTGTTTCTTACGGCCCTAATGGTTTTGGGCGGCTGTGCAACGGTTCCCCCAGGGCCGAGCGTTATGGTTCTGCCGGGGCCGGGCAAGCCCTTTGAGGTATTCCAGTCCGATGACTACGCATGCCGACAATGGGCGCTGCAGCAGGCCGGAGTGCCGCCGGGTGAGGCGGTTCAAGAGAACCTCGTCAACGGAGCGGCGATTGGAACCTTGTTAGGGGCCGGCCTGGGTGCGGCACTCGGGGCCGCCTCCGGGAACGCGGGTGCGGGCGCCGCCATCGGAGCGGGGACCGGTCTCTTTGCGGGGACCGCTGTGGCAAGCGAACCGGCTTACGGGGCAGGATGGGAAGTACAGAGGCGATACGACATAGCTTACCAGCAGTGCATGTATGCCCGGGGAAATCAGATTCCGGGTCAAATGAAAGGTTCTAAACGAGCCTATCATCTCCCGCCGCCGCCTCCACCTCCGGACTTCAGCCAGACGACGCCTGTGCCGCCGCCCTCAGGACCTTACCCCCAGCCGCCACCTCCCTAATACGGCGCCCCGATTAAGGACAAGAAAAGGCTTAAGGCTGCGTTCGCTGTTTTGATCGACTGACCGTAGTGAGGTGATCATGAAGGTCTTGAAGTGGGCAGCGTCTATCTTCCTCAGCCTGGTCATCATGGTCTGCGTCGCGGGTTACGTGTGGGTGAAGTCCACGGTGCCGGACTACAGCGGGGAGATTACCGCGCCGGTCAGGGCGCCGGTCAAGATTGTGCGGGATGCATACGGGGTGCCCTACGTTCTGGCCGAAAGCGAAGAGGACGGTTTTGTGGGTGTCGGCCTAGCCATGGCACAGGACCGCATGTTCCAGATGGAGCTGATCCGCCGGGCGGCTCAGGGCAGGTTGTCCGAGGTTCTGGGGCCGGGCCTGGTGGAGACCGATAAGCTTTTCCTGGCCCTGACCGCGCTCAAGAGCCTGGAAGAGCACTACCGGGAGCTGAGCCCCGAGTTGAAGCTCTGTATGGAGGCCTTTTCCAAGGGCGTCAACCTCTTCCTGGAGACCGGGCCGCTGCCCCTGGAGTTCAGGGTTCTGGGGTTCAAGCCTGCTCCGTGGAGGCCGGCGGACTTCCTGGGCGTCGCCCTGATCATGGCCTGGGACCAGAGCTCGGCCTGGAGCATAGACTTGACCGCCGCGGCCGTGGCCGACAAGCTGGGTCCGGAGGCGGCCCGGGGATTTTTCCCGGATTATCCCCAGGCCGGTCCAACAGTTGTGCCGGAAGGAGGCTTTATGGCTTCCGGTGCAGCCGACTTCATGCGGGCAGGGCTCAAGGCGCGGGAGCTTTTCGGCGCCGGGGCGGCGGGCGGCTCTAACGCGTGGGTCGTGTCCGGCGAGAAGTCGGTCACAGGGGCGCCTATTCTGGCCAACGACATGCACCTCGACCTGAGCCAGCCGCCCATCTGGTGGGAGTGCGGTCTCATAGCAGGTGAGCGAAAGGTCAAGGGCGTCCTGGTGCCCGGCGAGCCCCTGGCTCTGGCCGGGCAGAGCCCACACCTGGCCTGGGGCCTGAGCAACGTCATGGCTGACGACGCGGATTTTTTCGTGGAAATTCTCAACCCGGATAACCCGGACGAGTACCTGGTCGGGCAGAGCTGGGAAAAGGTCAGCAAGGTCACGCGGACCATCCCGGTCAAAGGCGGGCAACCCATTGAGCAGACTTACCGCCTGACCCGCAACGGGGTTATCATCAACGATCTTAAAACCCCGGCGCCGATCAGAGGCCGCGTCCTGGCCATGCGCTGGGCCGGACAGGACAACCTGGGCGGCGCGGCGGAAACCTTTTACTCCCTCCCCCTGGCGAAAGACTGGGCCGGTTTCTCAGAAGCCGTGGCCCGCTTCGGCCTGCCCGGACAGAACTTTGTTTACGCTGATAAGGAAGGCAACATCGGGTGGCGAATGGCGTTCCGGGTGCCTCGCCGCAAGGGAGGCTACAATCCGGTCTTTCCAGTCGAAGGCCACTCCGGCCGTTACGGCTGGGACGGCTACGAGCCCTACGAAGCCCAGCCGTGGCTTCTGAATCCTTCGGAAGGCTTCATTGCCACGGCCAACAACAAGACCATCGGTCCGGAATACCCTCACTACATTTCGGCCTATTTCGCCAACCCGGACCGCATTACCCGGATCAGGGAGATGTTGACCGCTAAGGACAAGCTCTCCGCAGAGGACATGAGGACCATCCAGGCGGACTTCACCTCCCTGGCCGCGCGGCGCATACGGCCGCTCATCCTGGCCGCATGGGAAGGAGAGGAAAAAACCCCTGTCCAGGCCCAGGCTCTGGAGATGCTCAGAAACTGGGATCTGGTTCTGGCTCCGGATTCTGCGCCGGCTGCGATCTTCGAGATGACTTACAGCCAGCTGTTTGCCGAGACGGCGGCCGACGAACTGAGCGATTTGTTCAGACCGTGGGTCAAGGCCTATTTCGTGGCCAGTATGGCCATGGACCGGTGGTTGACCCAGGACGCGGCCATCTTTGACGACCAGCGCACCCCGGAGACGGAGACCCGGGACCAGATCATCCGCCGGGCCATGACCAAGGCACTGGACCGTCTGGCCCAGGACACAGGCGAGCAAGACCCGGCCCAATGGAGCTGGGGCCGAGTGCACACGGTGACTTTTATGCATCCTTTTTCGGGGCGGTCCAGGCTTGTGGACAAGGTCGTCAACGTGGGTCCTTGCCGGGTGGGCGGAGGACTTTTCACAGTCAACCCCACCCAGTACCGCCTGTGGGCTGACAAGGCCGTGGTCCACGGAGCGTCCATGCGCCACATCCTGGATCTCTCCGACCCGGACCGATCCAGCGGGTCCATCACCACCGGCCAGTCGGGACATTTCTTCTCGCCCCACTACGGCGATCAGGTGGCTTTGTGGCTCAAGGTGGAGACCCATCCCCTGAGTCTGGACCCTGAGACGATCCAGAACCGGGCTGAATACGTGCTGGTCCTGAACGCAGGCCCAAAGGCGGAGCGAGCGGATCCGTGAGGAACTGACGCGAAAGAACCCCTCGCGGAACTGTCGTCCGACTAGGGTGGTGGCGGGTGAGAACCTTGGGGCTGCAAGTCATGGCCGGCGCAATTCGGGCAGGACTTCCCGGCCAAACCACTCTGCGTCCTCAGGGTCGAGGAAAATCAGTATAAACCGCGTCACGCCCACCTTTTCGTACTGCTTGATCCTCTCAAAGCATTGCTGCGGATTACCGGAAACACGGTTGTTGAGCTCGTGCCTTATTCCTGCCATCTGAAAACGCTCCCAAACGGCCGGGGAGATCATTTGCCTCATCTTGCGGGTCGCGTCATCAGGGTCGGAGCCCATGATAACAAAGGCCGCCGCACCCAGGCCGAACCCTTCAGTCTTGACACCGAGGAGAGGCCGGATACTCTGAAACATCGCATCGATCTCATGGGGTTGGTGTCCGTGCACCAACCAGCCGTCTCCCAGTTCCGCAGCCAGTTCCATCGAACGTTTGGAGTCGCCGCCGATCCAGATGGGGGGCGTTGGTTTTTGCAGGGGCTTGGGCGTCACCTCGGCATCTTGCAGCCGATAGTAGGTGCCCTCAAAACTGACCCGGGGTTCAGTCCACAAAGACCGTATAATCCGGACCGCCTCCCTTTCTCTTTCCAATCGCTCTTTGTGCTCTTCCCAGGGAAAGTCAAATGCTCTGAATTCCCGCTCAAACCACCCGGCACCCACCGTCAGGTCCATCCTGCCTCCGGAGAACAGGTCCAAGGTCGCTCCCATCTTGGCCAGCAAGCCAGGCCCGCGAAAAGTAATGACCAACACCATGTGGCTGACACTGATTTTGCTCGTGGCGCCGGCCACGTAGGTCATGGCGGTCCAGGCCTCGTTAATGCCGTAATCCTGACCTTCCTCACTAAAGGGAGCTCCAAAGGGGTAGATCATGTGATCATCGCAAGTGACGAAATCGTACCCTGCTTCTTCGGCTTTTAAAGCCATGGTGATGAACTGTTCCGGTGGAACGGGTGGAATAAAGAAACCCAGTTCTAAACCCATTTCTTTCCTCCTTTTGATTGGTTGACTTAACCCTCCCCCGGCCTCTTCGGAGAGACCTCCGCATTCTTCTCTATTATCACAACCGCGTCATCCCCATCAATGCCGTTACGTGGTCCATCAGGAACCTCTCCATGATCACGCCTTTTCTCCTGGTCAGAGACCCGGCCCCTGATTCCTTGGGAAAGCGCGCCTGGTGTATTTTTGTTGATTTTCTGGAGTAAATAAAATAAAATCAATATATTATATCGTACAAGGCCATTTTTAACCGCACCGGTTTTTCCCGAAAGCACGATGTTCAAGCTGGACGGTACAGGAGCAAGCCGCTAATCCAGCACGCAAGTTGGGAACCCGGAGAAGGAATAGGGAAGCTAATGACAAAAGTCTACATCAAGAACGGATTCATGCAGGACCGATCTTTTGCCTTTCAGAAGACAAACCTGTTGATAGGAAGAAGCCCAGCCAGTGACATTCAGATAAACGACTCTTACGTTTCCCGAAAGCATGCCAGGATACTCAAATCAAAGGACAGATTCTTCATCGAAGACTTGGGAAGCAAGAACGGCACCTGGATTAATGGCAGCGCCATAGACAGGGGTAGAAAAGTTGAAATACAGGAGGGCGTTCCCATCAGGATCGGTGGCTCCGTGATTCATTTGGATAACGGCACGGCCGGCAGCCTGCCGGATAAACACTTAGCCGTTGTTCCCGGCCAAGCCGATGAGAGCGGCAAAAGTCCCGCATTGAAGGACCGACGAATCCGGAGCAGGGAAAATGTCGAGTTGATCTACAATGTGTGCCTGAACTTGATGCAGTCATTGGAGGTCAAAGAGATTTGTGAAAATGTCCTGGATTCCCTCTTTTACTGCATGAAACGGATTGACAGTGCGCATATTCTCCTGGTTGAGGAGGGCAACCCGGAGCCTGTACAAACCGCCGTTCGCTGGAGAAAGGCTGCAGGGGGTGACAAACCCGGGTACAGCAGAAGGATCGTGGATCGGGTACTGCTTGGGGCTGAACCCATCATGATGCCTGACACCCGCCTGGAAGACGGGGACAGGCTTTCAGACAGTATAGAAAGCATGGGGGTGAAATCCCTGATGTGTGTCCCTCTAATCAGCAAAGTGGGAGTAAGGGGCGTAATCTATGTTCAGTCTGTTCACGTAACCCATGCGTTCCGAAAAGATGACCTGTTCCTCCTTACCGGCTTAAGCACACCTGCGGCTTTGGCGATCGAGAATGCGTTGTTACACTCCCAGCGCAAGCAAGCGGAGGAAGCGCTGAAAAAGGCCCGGGACAATCTCGAAATGGAAGTTAAACAACGCACTGCGGAGCTCACAAAGGCCAACAGCAGGCTGGAGGAACTATCCGTCACTGACGGGCTCACCGGCTTGTACAATTACAGATATCTCATGCATTCCCTTGATACCGAGTGCAAGCGGGCCGTCCGCTACCGACACAACGTTTCCCTGTTGATGATCGACATCGATTACTTCAAAGTGCTGAACGACACCTATGGACATCAGTGTGGAGATTACGTCATAAGGGAAATAGCAAAGATCCTGAAGCGAAATGTTCGAGGCACGGATGTGGTTGCCCGCTACGGCGGCGACGAACTGGCTGTCGTCCTGGTTGAAACCAACGAGGCCAGCTCGCTGGAGGTGGCAGAAAAGCTGAAGGACAAAATAGCAGGGGCCGCTTTTACCTGGCGAGGGAAATCGGTGGATGTTGAAATCAGCATCGGTCTGGCTACAGCGCCGTCACCCGGCATTGAAAACTCCGAGGAGTTGTTGAACGCCGCTGACCGGGCTTTATATCAGGCAAAAAAGGCGGGGAAGAATTCCGTGATTGCCTTCCAGCCCAGGAGAAAGAGGAAATAACTTCTGAAGCCATGCTGTTTCTCCCCGGATCCTCCACCAAAATTAGACGGTTCAGGGGTGCCTGGCAAAGGTTGTAAACCCACGGGGGCGGCGCGGGTAACGGCATATCACGGTCGATGATTTCGGCTTAGAAAGGAAGAACCATGGGTGACGGGGGGCAGACAACTCCAGCCATGTCCCGCCTGAGGTACAAGAAGGGAGAACAGATCTGCAAGCAAAACGATTTCGGCGTTTCCATTTACAAGATCCTCAGCGGGAGGGTCTTGATCTTCAGAGAATGCGAGGGTTTGGAGGTGCCGATCGCCGAACTTGGAAAAGGCGATATCATTGGGGAGATGGCGTTCTTTCTCAAGGCTACGGAGGTGCGTTCCGCTTCGGCCAGAGCCTTGGAGGATTCCGAAATAGAGGTAGCCCACCCCACGGAGCTTTTAAAGGAATACGAAGCAAGTGCCCCCATAATGAAGCTTATGGCAAGCACGGCACTGAACCGCCTGATCAGGATGAACAGATTCATGGATCGATTGATCGTCAATGAACAAGAAAAAATTCAGAACTTCAAGAGCGGGTTGAGCTTCTGGAAGAGTAAGAGGCGTTTTTATCGAAAAAAAGTTGAAATGGCTTGCAAATACACTTTAAAGACTCCACTCAAGGGCCGCGATATCACACTCAAGGGAACAATCAAAAACATCAGCATGAGCGGGCTTGGTTTGGAGGTCGCTCGTAGAAATGAGAGCGTTATGTCCCATGAGATCGGCGAAGTGTTTCAGGTTGAGACCGTGTTGCCCAACACTAAAGAGCTGAAGCTGATCTGCAGCTTGGTGCGTTTGTCAAAGGGGCGAGGACACATAACCCTGGGGATGACCTATCGGGAATTGCCTGATGATGCAAGAAGGGTTCTCGGGTTTTTTCTCTTGCCCGCGTGAAAGAGGTCCAGGGACATGCCGATTGACCCGGTGGTTTACCAGTACATAGCGAGCGAAGTCGAGTGTGCGGCTAACGAGGTGATCGTTGAGGAGGGAGCCAAAGGGGACTGGGTGTATGTGGTTCTCGAGGGGCACGTGAAGGTTAAAAAAAGAACACCGAAGGGCATGGTCGTAATAGATACGTTGTCGGAAGGCGACATTTTCGGAGAAATGGCTTTTTTCGAAGGAGAGAATGCAGACAGAAGCGCCACAGTGGTGGCGGCGGAAGGGTCTGTCCGTCTCGGAATCCTGGACAAACAGCAACTGATTGAACACTACAGCGTGATGTCGCCAACCCTCAGGGCAATAATCAAGTCCCTCGCAACCAAGGTGAGAGACACTACGGCAAAGATATGCGCAGCCCTGATTGCAGCCAAGTAGTCGGCCCCATCGAGGCAAGAGGGGTCAGGGACGAACGCTGATCAGAGAGTCTCAAAGCTGAGTCGATGCTCGATGGCGATACACCGATAATAATCCACGTGAATGCGGGTGATTTTGAGGACACCGTTTATTTCTTCAATATCTCCAGTGACTTCCGCCCGATAAAGGTCGCTTTTGGTCCGAATTTTCCTGTCGGCCAGGAACTTGGCCAGAGTTCCCATCATTCACCCCCCGACAGCGCCCACAATGTGGTCCAGAGTGGCCGCGTGCTCCTCTTCGGGCTCCACCCTGTAAAAATTCTTGATGCCCCCATGAACACCATAGTAGACCGGCTCCTGGAACCCTTCTATCAAGGCCTTGCGTGTAGGCCCCTTCTCTATGGTTATGGTAATCCGGGACTGATGAACAATCCTTCCCATATTGCTTTCTCCTTTGTTCACCCTGAACAGGGTGGGATCAGCGAACTATAGCGGTTTGTGCTTTTGCGTGTCAACGGGCAAGCGGCAGAAGGAGACGGGGCTTTGCTCGTGCTGATTTAGTGATTGACTAAGCTGTTGATTTTATCTAGGCTTCTTGGAGCATTCGATATGATGCGCCAATCGTTTTCCAGCGTGTTTTGTGGAGTAAATGGTGAAGCCCCATTTTTCGCATGGAAAGGTGGGGTTTCATGGTTAAGGGAACGAGTTGACTATGATTGAGAAGATAGTCTCCGGAGGACAAACAGGGGCGGACAGGGCTGCTCTGGATGTGGCCATCCAACTGGGAATCCCCCATGGAGGATGGATATCAAAAGGTCGGCGGACAGAGGAGGGCAGACTGCCTGACCAGTACCACTTGCTTGAGACAACCACCATAGACTACTCTCAGAGAACAGAATTGAATGTGGCGGATTCGGACGGGACGTTGATCCTGTCTCATGGGCATCTGGAGGAAGGATCCGCCCTCACTCAGGAACTGGCGAGAAAACACAGGCGGTCTTGCCTGCACATCGATCTGAAGGAGATCGACGAGACCAAGGCGTGCGAAATAATCCATACCTGGCTTGATGCCAGGCAAATAAAGGTCCTTAATGTGGCCGGGCCTCGTGCCAGTAGAGACCCGAAGATATATGAGGCCACAAGAAGGATTCTCAAGGGAGTGATTGAGCGGTGTCTGCCCCAAACGGTTGAAGCCGCCGTGGACGAAATCATCGCCCAACTTTCCTTGAAACAGAAGACAGCCATAGCCAACCTGAAGGAAAGTGAATCCTCCCCCCTTTTGCTTTCGCTGGGTATTTCCATGGGAAAGAAATTCGGCCTGTGCTCCGGGAACACGCTCTTGCTGGATTCTTGTCGCTTCCTGTCGGGTGACAAGGAGTTGCATGAGGATGACGCTTCGGCCCTCATCATACGGGAACTGTGGAAACGATTGCGGGAAACGCACGGTTTGAGGGCGGTAAAATAGCTACAAACCAGGGGAGTGTCCCCAAGATCATAAGTTTGTAAATGACGCGGCGTGCGGCCCGCCTCGCCTGTTCTCGCGACGGCCTGCAGACGCCCGGGACGCAGGAGGAAGTGAGCCTCCTCCCGGAGAGCGGGAGGCATCAGGTGGCCCCCCGAGGGGGCTCAGGGAGGTAGCCTTTTCTAAAGTGACTGGTGAGAGGGCGCCGTCTTTTCGTGACTTATCTCTGGGGGAAACCGCAGCCCTGAGCTTGTCGAAGGGAATGCGGAGGGGGCAGAACTCCCCCCGAGGTAAGTCACAGAAAAGACCAGCCCGGAGCCTCGGAACGCAAGAAAAGGCTTCCTCCCTGAGCAAGGCATCATCATTCAACAAATACCAGCTCTTCTAGACCCCGG
>JARRRH010000005.1:0-3435 GCA_037380925.1 Deltaproteobacteria bacterium
TCCTGTCAGTGGGCTCTTTTCCTGCGAAACCATGATGAGCTTACCCTGGAGATGGTGACCGACGAAGAGCGGGACTACATGCACCGCGTCTACGCTCAGGATGCCCAAATGCGGATTAACCTGGGAATCCGCAGGCGCCTGGCCCCCCTTCTGGGAAATCACCGCCGCCGCATTGAGCTCATGATAGGGTTGCTCTTTTCCCTGCCCGGCTCCCCCATCCTTTATTACGGGGATGAAATCGGCATGGGAGACAATATCTACCTGGGAGACCGAAACGGGGTCCGCACACCCATGCAGTGGAGTGCGGATCGAAACGCGGGGTTTTCCCGAGCCAACTCACAGCGCCTTTATCTTCCGGTGATCATTGATCCGGAATACCATCATCAATCCATCAACGTGGATGCACAGCAGAGAAACAGCCACTCTTTGCTGTGGTGGACGAAACGCCTTATTGCTCTGAGGAAGCGCTTCAAGGCTTTCGGTAGAGGATCCCTCCAATTCCTCCAGCCGGAGAACAGAAAAATCCTGGCCTTTTTACGTCAGTACCAGGACGAGTCTCTCCTTGTGGTGGCCAACCTCTCCCGCTTTACCCAATATGTGGAACTGGATCTTTCCGAATTAAAGGGAAAGGTGCCTGTGGAAATGTTCGGAGGCACCGAGTTTCCTCCAGTAGGGGAAGGAAACTATTTTTTGACCCTTGGGCCCCACTCTTTTTACTGGTTCGGGCTGGTGCCCCAGGCTATCGAATATGCCTTGCAGGCACCGCCCGAGCCTTCCCGCATTCCTGCAATGAGCATTTCAGACACCTGGGAATCCGTATTCAAGGGCAGAACCCGGAGCCAGCTGGAAGGTATGTTGCCGGATTATCTGCGCAGACAGCGATGGTTCGGGGGCAAGGCGCGCCGCATCAAGTCCGCTCGAATCGTGGATCTCGTAACGGTTCATACGGTTCAGCCCGCGGCGTTTTTACTGTTAACTCAAGTGGATTATCTGGAAGGGGACCCGGAGATCTACACACTCCCCCTCACCCACGCATCCGGTGCCTCCGCAGAATCGATTCAGCGAGAAGAGCCGGCATCGGTCATGGCCTCGGTCATACGAAGGGACGGGGATGAGCAAGGCGTGCTTTACGACGCGCTTCTGGACAAGGGGTTTTGCCGTACTCTGCTCGAGGCGTTCAGGCGCCGACGCCGGCTGAAAGGAACCAGGGGAGAGGTGGTGACCACCCACTCGCCCGCTTTCAACCGGATACTGGGGCAAGAGGAACCGGCCCTGGAGCCTTCCATTCTGGGCAGAGAGCAAAGCAACACCTCCGTGATTTACGGTCAGCAGCTCATCATGAAACTCTTCAGGCGACTGACCTCAGGCGTCAACCCGGATCTGGAGATCGGCCGCTTTCTGACCCACAAAGGTTTCACCCACACTCCGCCCGTGGCCGGAGCCCTGGAATATCGCAAAGGGAGAGACGAGCCTATGACTCTCGCGGTGCTCCAGGGGTTCGTCCCCAATGAAGGGGACGCATGGTCTTACACCCTCGACTTGCTCCACCACTATTTCGAACAGGTTATGTCCCGGTATAGAGAGATAGACGATTTTTCTCCGCCCAAGAACCATTTTCTGGACATGGCGGATGAGAAACCCTCTCAACCGGTTTCAGACATGATCGGGAGTTACCTGGAAACAGCCAGGCTGTTGGGCCTGCGAACAGGGGAACTTCATGTGGCGCTGGCTTCTTCCCCGGATAACCCGGCCTTTGCCCCAGAGCCCTTTTCAAAGCTTTATCAGCGCGCCCTTTACCAGTCCATGCGCAGTCTCACAGCGCAAAATTTTCAACTCCTGCGGAGGAGCCTGACAAGGCTCCCGGAGACCCTTCAGCCCCATGCGAAAGAGATCCTCAAAAGGGAAAAAGACGTCCAAGACTTCTTTGGGCTTATTACACGCCGAAAGATTATGGCCAGGCGCATCCGGTGTCATGGGGATTATCATCTGGGACAAGTGCTTTACACTGGAAAAGACTTCGTGATCATGGATTTCGAAGGGGAGCCGGCCCGCCCCCTCGGCGAGCGCAAAATCAAGCGATCCCCTTTGCGGGACGTGGCAGGCATGCTCCGCTCATTTCACTACGCTGTTTATTCGTCTCTATTTGCACTGGAAGAGCGGGGGCTCGTTCGGGCGGAAGACTTGGATAAACTGGAATCCTGCGCTCAAACCTGGTATTTCTGGGTGTGCGCCACATTCTTGAAGACCTATCTGTCCGGTGCGAGCGAGGGACAGTTTCTTCCCCGCACGGCCGAAGAAATCCGCATACTTCTGGACGTGTATCTCCTGGAAAAGGCGATCTATGAAATGGGCTATGAACTCAACAACCGCCCGGAATGGGCCAAAATACCCCTGCGAGGGATCGAGCACGTCCTCCAAATGGGAAAAGGAAGTTAGGGATTGATGATTGATGATGGACGATGGAAGGATTCAGGAATTAAACAAATCAGAACCTCAGAGGTCAGAGCCTCAGAGCTTCAGCCGTTCAAATCGAACCGTTAAAGTCGTAACGGCACGAAAGCGCGAAAGAACGAAAACACAAAAAACGCGATCTCTAACGTCCTTCTGTCTTCTGTGGCTCTGACCTCTGTGGCTCTAGTTTCCTAATACCTGATACCCACACTACCTGATACCTGAAATTTATTGGAAGGAGGTTTGTTTTGGAACCCACAGCAAGTAAAAATGACAAGAACAGGGAATCAACGGTTCTCTACGATGTCTCTTTATTGACCGATGACGACATGTACCTTTTCAATGAGGGAAGCCATTTTCGCCTTTACGAAAAGCTGGGATCCAAGCCGCTTACAAGGAATGGGGATCCGGGTACCTATTTCGCCGTGTGGGCTCCTGACGCGGCGGAGGTGTGCGTCATGGGAGGGTTTAACCACTGGAGCAAGTCCTCTCATCCCCTCCGTGTCAAGGGCCGCTCCGGGATCTGGGAGGGTTTCATACCGGGCATAGGCCGGGGTGAGGCTTACAAATACCACGTTCGATCGCGCTTCCAGGCATACGAGGCGGACAAGACCGACCCTTTCGGCTTTTTTTCCGAAATCGCGCCCAGAACAGCCTCTATTGTCTGGGACTTGGAGTATACCTGGAGCGATCAGGAGTGGATGGAAAAGCGCGGCGATGCAAACAGGGTTGAGGCGCCCATGGCTGTCTACGAAGTCCACCTGGGTTCATGGATGCGGGTGCCTGAAGAAGGCGGGCGTTCCCTGAGATACAGAGAACTGGGGCCTAAGCTTGCCGAATACGTCCGGAACATGGGATTCACCCACGTCGAGTTCCTCCCGGTCATGGAGCACCCTTTTTACGGCTCATGGGGGTACCAGACAGTAGGCTACTTTTGCCCCACCAGCCGTTACGGCCGGCCCCAGGATTTCATGTTCCTCATCG
>JARRRH010000005.1:3464-31837 GCA_037380925.1 Deltaproteobacteria bacterium
CATTTTCCAAGGGACGAGCACGGTCTGGGGTTCTTTGACGGCACCCACCTCTATGAGCACGCCGACCCCCGCCAGGGCATCCACCCGGATTGGGACAGTTTTATTTTTAATTACGGCCGTGACGAGGTGCGAAGCTTCCTGATCAGCAGCGCCCTGTTCTGGCTGGAAAAATATCATGCCGACGGGCTTCGGGTTGATGCTGTGGCTTCCATGCTGTACCTGGACTACGGCAGAAAGGAAGGCGAGTGGATACCTAACCAGTACGGCGGCAAAGAGAATCTAGAGGCCATCTCACTCTTGCGCCGCTTCAATACGGAGGTCTACAAGAACTATCACGACGCGCAGACTTTTGCCGAGGAATCAACGGCATGGCCCATGGTTTCTCGCCCAACCTATGTCGGAGGACTCGGGTTCGGATTGAAGTGGGATATGGGATGGATGCATGACACGCTCCTCTATATGTCCAAAGACCCGGTTCACAGAAAGTACCATCACGAGAAGCTCACCTTTCGCATGCTCTATGCCTTTCAAGAAAATTTCGTGTTGCCTCTGTCCCATGACGAGGTGGTGTTCGGAAAAGGATCGCTTTTAAGAAAGATGCCCGGTGATGACTGGCAAAAGTTCGCCAATCTGCGGCTTCTCCTGGGATACATGTATGCCCAGCCCGGGAAAAAACTGCTTTTCATGGGCGGGGAGATAGGCCAGTGGGACGAGTGGTACCACGAAAGGGGTCTGGACTGGCATCTTCTGGAATACCCTTTTCATTCAGGAGTTAAACGGTGGGTGGAGGATCTGAACCATTTGTACAGAAACGAGAGAGCCCTCCACGAGCTGGACTTCGAGCCCGCCGGTTTTCAGTGGATCGACTGCAACGATTCGGAACAGAGCACGCTCAGCCTTATGCGCAAGGGTCGCTCAGGAGGTGACAAGATAATTGTCGCCTGCAATTTCACGCCTGTTCCCCGCCGCAACTTCCGCGTGGGTGCCCCCGGAGCGGGATTCTGGAAAGAGCTCTTGAACAGCGACGCGCCCCTTTACGGCGGCAGCGGCCAGGGCAACGTCGGCGGCATCGAGGCGTCGCCCATACCTTTTCACGGCCAACCCTATTCTCTCAACCTGGTCCTCCCCCCGCTGGGCTTGCTCTTTTTGAAGCAGGAGCAAAAGCCGTGACCTGCCGTTCGCCTTTAGGCGCCACATGCATGGGTGAAGGTTCCTCGCAATTCTGCGTCTGGGCCCCATCCAAGCGGAGCGTAGAAGTGCACATCCTCTCCCCGCAAGACAGGATCGAAACTCTCCACCGGGAAGAGCACGGATACTTCCAGGCCCTTTTAGGGGGTGTGGAGCCCGGGTGCCGGTATTTTTTTCGACTGGACGGGAACATGGAGCGACCGGATCCCGCATCCCGGGATCAGCCCGAGGGAGTGCACGGACCTTCCTGTGTGGCGAACCCCTTTTTTTCCTGGGAGGACGAACACTGGTTCGGCATCCCTCTAAAGGACTACATCATCTATGAAATTCACGTGGGCACGTTTACACCGGAAGGAACCTTTGACGCCGTCATTCCTCATCTCGATGAGCTGAAGGATCTGGGTGTGAGCGCTATTGAACTGATGCCCGTAGCCCAGTTTCCAGGAACTCGCAACTGGGGCTATGATGGGGTTTATCCTTTTGCTGTCCAAGTGTCCTACGGCGGTTCCGGGGGATTCAAGCGGTTGGTGAACGCTTGCCATCAGAGGGGCCTGGCTGTTGTGCAGGACGTGGTGTACAATCACCTGGGCCCTGAAGGGAATTATTTGCGGGACTTCGGTCCTTACTTCACAGACCGGTACAGGGGACCATGGGGCTCGTGTATCAATTTTGACGGCCCTCACAGCGACCAGGTGCGGCGGTTTTTTATTGAAAACGCCCTTTACTGGGTGGGGGACTGCCATGTGGATGCGCTGCGCCTGGACGCGGTGCACGGCATACTGGATTTTTCAGCCAAGACCTTCCTTCAAGAGTTGGCGGAGGCCGTGCATGAAGAAGGAGAGCGGGCCAACCGGCGGGTCTACCTCATCCCTGAAAGCGCTCTGAACGATCCTAAGCTGATTCGGTCGCCCCGGCTTGGGGGTTACGGCTTGGATGCCCAGTGGAATGACGATTTTCACCATGCTCTTCACACCCTCCTCACGGGCGAGAAAGCCGGCTATTACCAGGACTTTGGCCTTCCGGAACACATGGCCAAAGCCTTTTGTGAGGGGTACGTGTACAGTGGGGAATACTCTTCTTACCGCAAACGGCGCCATGGCAGCTCCTCTAAAGACATTCCAGCCCACCGTTTTGTCGTGTTCGCCCAGAACCACGACCAGGTGGGAAATCGCATGCTGGGAGAAAGGCTCAGCCGGCTCGTGTCCTTGGAAGGTTTGAAGCTGGCAGCGGCTTGCGTGATCCTTTCTCCTTTTATCCCCCTCCTTTTTATGGGGGAAGAATACGGGGAGACGGCTCCTTTTCCGTATTTTATCAGCCATTCGGACCCCAACCTGGTGGAGGCTGTAAGACAAGGCCGGAAGGAGGAATTCGCGGCTTTCGGGTGGAAGGAAGCGCCGCCCGACCCTCAGGAGGAAGCCACCTTCTTGCAGGCCAAACTCGACCGCACCTTAAGGGGTAAAGGGGATCACAGGGTCCTTTATCTTTTCTTCAAAGAGCTCATCCGGCACCGCAAAGACATTCCCCCACTGGCGCGCCTGAGCAAAGATCACATGTCCGTCTCGATCTTTGCAAAAGGAAGGGCGCTTTTGATCAGGCGCTGGAGCGAGCCTGAAGAGGCGGCTCTTGTTTTTCACTTTGGTAAAGAACCGCAAGACATAGACCTTCCGTTGCCGCGAGGTGCCTGGATAAAGGGAATGGATTCGGCTGAGGCGGCATGGCATGGCTCGGGAAGCGCAGTGCCGGGAAACGTGGCTTCAGAGGGATGGGTGCATCTCACTCTTGCGCCCCATGGCTTTTTGCTTTTCCTCAAGGAAAAGGAGACGTAGAACAAGTGGAAAGATATATCTGCATCCATGGTCATTTCTACCAGCCTCCCCGTGAAAACCCCTGGTTGGAGGCCATAGAGATTCAGGACTCGGCCTAGCCTTACCATGACTGGAATGAGAGAGTTACCGCGGAGTGTTACGCCACCAACGCGACATCGCGGATTCTGGACGAGCAGGGAAAAATCGCCTGTATCGTAAACAACTATTCAAGGATCAGCTTTAACGTGGGGCCTACCCTCTTCGCCTGGCTGGAGAATAACGCCCCGGACGTTTACCAGGCGGTCCTGGAGGCGGACAAGGAGAGCCGGAGCACTTTTTCCGGGCACGGGTCCGCTCTGGCCCAGGTCTACAACCACATGATTCTGCCTCTGGCCAACCGGCGTGACAAAATCACACAGGTCCTCTGGGGCATCCGCGACTTTGAGCACCGTTTTGGGCGGGCTCCCGAAGGCATGTGGCTGCCCGAGACGGCCGTTGATTTGGAGTCTCTTGATATCCTGTCGGAGCATGGAATTCGCTTCACCATTCTGGCACCGCGACAGGCCAAACGGATTCGGCCTTTGGGGAGCAAAGAGTGGCAGGATGTGAGCGGGGGAAGAATTGATCCCACTATGGCCTATCTTCAAGCGCTGCCTTCAGGGCGGACCATAAGTCTTTTCTTCTATGACGGACCTATCTCCAGAGCAGTGGCCTTTGAAAGGCTTCTGAGCAAAGGGGAGGTGTTCGTGCAGCGTCTCCTGGAGGGTTTCTCGGAAGAGCGGAAATGGCCCCAGATGGTCCACATCGCCACCGACGGGGAGAGCTACGGCCACCATCACCCCAATGGGGATATGGCCCTGGCCTACGCCCTGGATCGTGTGGAGTCCGAAAACCTTGCCAGGTTGACCAACTACGGTGAATATCTGGAACAACACGCTCCGACCCACGAAGTGGAAATTTACGAGAACTCCTCGTGGAGCTGTATCCACGGGATAGAAAGATGGCAAAATGATTGCGGCTGCAATTCAGGGAGCCACCCGGGCTGGAACCAAGGCTGGCGGAAACCGCTCCGGCAAGCCCTGGATTGGCTGCGGGACACGCTGGCCACGGCCTACGAAGAAAGGGCCGGAACTCTGTTTAAGGACCCATGGGCTGCACGAGACCAGTACATTCAGCTCGTGCTGGATCGCTCCATGGAGAGCGTGGAAGACTACCTCGCCAAGAACGCTTCTCGAAAGCTCGAAGAACAGGACATGGTGGCGGCCCTCAAGCTCCTGGAAATCCAGCGCCATGCCATGCTTATGTACACAAGCTGCGGATGGTTTTTCGACGACCTTTCCGGCATAGAAACCGTGCAAGTCTTGCAGTATGCAGGACGTGCTCTCCAGCTTGCACGGGAGGTTTTCGATAATGCTTTGGAGCCGCATTTTCTGAAACTGTTGGAGCAGGCAAAGAGCAACCTTCGCAAGCACGGTAATGGAAAGCGAATTTATGATAAGTTCGTCACGCCGGCGGCTGTTGATTTGACCAAGGTGGGCGCTCATTATGCCATGAGCTCCCTTTTCAAGGACTATGCCGAGCAGGTGGGCATCTTTTGCTTCAGCGCGGACCAGGAAGCTTTTGAAAGAACAGAAGCAGGCAAAATGAAACTGGCCCTAGGCCGGATCAAGCTCACATCGGAGATCACCAGGGAATCTCTTAGAGTCTGTTTCGGTGTGATGCACTGGGGAGATCACAACATGAGCGGGTGCGTAAGGCCCTGTGGAGCTGAAGAGCCCGACGAGGATGCGGTCAGGCAGACTCTGGATACTTTTGCCAGAGCGGACTTCCCGGGAACCCTTCAGTTCCTGGAGAAGCACTTCGGCCCATCCCTTTACTCCCTGACGAATCTCTTCAGGGATGAACAGCGCAAAATCTTGAACGGTATCCTGGAATCCACCATGGTCGATGTGGAAGGGATTTACCGCCAGGTCTATGAAAATAACGCCCCCCTTCTCCGTTTTTTGCAGGACATTCATTTTCCGCCGCCCAGGCCGCTTTACACCGCTGCAGAGCACATCCTGAACTCCAGTCTCCGAAGCGCATTTGAGGCTGAGGAACTGGACTTGCAGGCCATTGAGAATTTTCTTAGCTTTGAAGAACTGGAGGGCGTGGCCCTGGACTCAGCCACCTTGGAAATGGCGGTCAGGAAAAGAATGGAACGCCTGGCCGAGGCGGTGGAAGAGCAACCCGCCGAGCTTCATGTCATGAAAGAATTGGATGGGGCCGCGGATTTGCTGATGAGGTTGCCGTTTGAAGTCAACCTGAGAAGAGTTCAGAACATATATTACACTGTGCTACAGAAAGACTACCCCGAGTTTAAGGCAAAGGGGGACGAAAAGTCCCGCGAGTGGGTGGCTTGTTTCAAGGCCCTGGGGGAAAAACTCTGGCTCAGGATCGACTAAGCACCACGGAGCAGCATCCGGCTTTGTACCATCCCCCAGGACCTCCCACCGCCGGGACAACAGGGGCGCATGGCACCCTTTGACCCATTTCTCAAGCATTCCAGGATCCGATAAAAACTCAGAAATCCCGGGGGTGATTACAGAACCCGCTCATGCGCATTCCATCAGCCACATATCGAATCCAATTGAATCACACCTTTGGTTTCCGTGACTTGAGCAGGATTGTACCTTATCTGGCCGAACTGGGTATCAGCCATGTGTATGCTTCGCCTATCTTCAGAGCAAGAAAAGGGAGTCTCCACGGCTATGATGTGGTGGACCCGAACCAGCTTAACCCTGAACTGGGAAGCGAAGCGGACTTCCTGGAACTCATGAAAAGCCTGGCAGAGCATGGCATGGCATGGCTTCAGGATATCGTACCCAACCACATGGCCTTCGATCGCGAGAATGCCATGCTCATGGACGTTCTGGAAAACGGACAAAGGTCCAGGTATTATGACTTCTTTGACATCGAATGGGACCACGCTTACGTGAGCATGAAAGGACGGCTTCTGGCCCCCTTTCTCGGCCGCTTCTACGGCGAATCGTTGGAACAGGGCGAGATAAGCCTTCACTATGGAGCCGGGGGCTTCACAGCCAGGTATTACGACTTTTTCTTTCCTTTAAAGATGGAATCCTATGTCCGCCTTTTGACCTACAGGTTGGATACCCTCCAAAAACAACTCGGAAGGGACCACCCTGATTTCATCAAGCTTCTGGGCATCCTTTATATGCTGAAAGGGCTCCCTTCGCGCCGGGAAGAAGAAGGGTATGACCAGATCGATTTCATCAAGAGAACACTCTGGGAGTTATACACCACGAACCGGCCCATTCAAGAATTCCTTAATGAGAATATGAGGCTGTTCAATGGTGAAAACGGGGACTACGGGCTGCTTAACGAGCTCCTTTCAGATCAGCTCTTCCGGCTCTCTTTCTGGAAAGTGGCGGGCGAAGAAATCAACTACCGGCGATTTTTCAGCATCAACGACCTCATCTGCCTGAAGGCTGAAAAGGAGGAGGTTTTCGATCACACCCATGCTCTTATCCTGGACCTTGTGAAAGCGGGGAAATTCAACGGCCTTCGCATCGACCACATCGACGGCCTCTATGATCCGGCTGCATATCTGAAACGACTGCGGGAGAAGGCCGGGGAGGTTTATGTTGTTGTTGAAAAGATACTGGGTCCGGAAGAAGGCCTTCCTCCTTCGTGGCCGGTGCAGGGAACCACAGGCTATGATTTCATGGTCCGGCTGAACGGCCTCTTCTGCAGAAAGGAGAATGAAAAAGCGCTGAGCAGGGTGTATGCGAGATTTACGAGGCTCCAGACCCCTTATGAGGATCTTGAGGAAGAGAAGAAGCGGCTCATCCTGGAGAAGCACATGACAGGAGACGTGGACAACCTGTCCCACATGCTGAAGGCCATATCCAGCAGGGACCGCTACGGAAGTGACATTACCCTTCATGGTTTGAATAAGGCGCTTGTTGAAATCATGGCTGCATTTCCCGTGTATCGCACCTATGTAAACAGGGGGAATTTCCGGCATGAGGACCGCGTGACGTTCAGAAAAGCTGTGGCAACAGCAAAACAGAAAAACCCGGGCCTAGTCCACGAACTCGACTTTGTGGAACGGTTTCTGCTTTTGGAAGGAGTTGACCACCTCTCGGATGACGAAAAGGCGGAGCGCGTCGGTTTTATCATGAGATTCCAGCAATTCACCGGGCCCCTCATGGCCAAGGCGTTCGAGGACACGCTCCTCTATGTGTACAACAGGCTCGTGTCTCTTAACGAAGTGGGAGGGAGCCCGGATCGGTTCGGCATAACCGCGGATGAATTCCACCGGTTCGGTGAAAATCGTAGGCATCAGTGGCCCCATACCATGAACGCCACATCCACCCATGATGCAAAGCGGGGAGAAGATGTGCGCGCCAGGATCAACGTCCTGTCTGAGATGCCTGAGGAATGGGACAGGATGCTCAAAACATGGAGCCGAATCAACAGGAGGAAGAAAAAACGGGTGAGAGGATCAGAGATTCCTGACAGGAACGACGAATACTTCTTTTACCAGACTTTAATAGGCGCATTTCCCTTTGCTGAGAGCGAGCATGCTGACTTTGTGGAAAGAATGAAAGGTTACGCGATCAAAGCGGTCCGCGAAGCCAAAGTTCACACAGCCTGGCTCAAGCCGGACACGGTGTATGAAGAGGCTTATACAGCCTTTGTGGAGGAGGCCCTGAAAGATTCCGAGGAAAAGGGTTTCATGGAACATTTCATGCCTTTTCAGAGGAAGGTGGCCCACTACGGTGTGTTCAATGCCTTGTCCATGGCCGTCACCAAGATGACTTTCCCCGGCATGCCCGACTTTTATCAGGGGACGGAACTCTGGGACCTCAATCTGGTGGATCCCGACAACCGCCGTCCTGTGGATTTCCAGAAAAGGGAAAGGGGGCTCCTGAAAATCAGGGAAAGGGAGGCCCCCGGCCTGGCGGCTGAGCTTTTATCTGAAAAAGGGGACGGGCGGGTGAAACTCTTCTTGATTTACAAGGTCCTGGGCGCCAGGAACCTTCACGGAGAGCTGTTCCAGCTCGGCAGCTACATTCCATTGGACATTGTGGGTTCTCATAGAAATCATGTTGTGGCTTTTGCAAGGAACCACGGTGAAGCGTGGGCCGTCACCGTGACGCCCCGTTTTCTGACCGGCCTCGTCCAGGAATCAGAGCTCCCACTGGGAGAAAAGGTTTGGGAGGATACGGCACTTGTGCTCCCTGCCGGTGCCCCGAGACGATGGACGGATGCGGTGACGGATTATGGGATCGAAGGCGAGGGTTCTCTTCTCCTGGCACAGGTGCTGAAAACCTTTCCTGCGGCTTTGCTCCTGGCCCGTGGAAACGGCTGAACCCATCCATTCGGAAACATCAAGGAGAGTGCTTATAGACCCTACAGGCTACACCCCTGATGGTGAATGAGCCCACTTCGCGGCTGAACGGGGGCTGGTCGCTGGTGAGCACGTTATAGTTGGCTTCATCATAGCCGAACAGGCCCTTTTCCTCTTTTTCCGGAAACCACCACGCATGGTCGGCAACGACAACGCGCGGATCCACAGCAGCAGATAAGTTCGCCTTCTGTTTGATCCTGCCCCGCCTGGTTTCAATGAATACCCAATCCCCCTGACCAATACCGCCTTTTCGGGCTGTTTCCGGATGTATGATGACCAGAGGTTCGGGGTGGAGACGTCTCAAGCTGGGTATTTGCCGTCCCCCCGAATGCCTGTAAACAGACAATTTCCACGTCGTGCACAGGAGGGGATATTCCTTTGCCGTCTCCGGAGCACTGTCAGGGCTTTCAGGCGGTTCATGATACACAGGGAGCGGCTCGAAGCCCAAGGTCTCGAGCTGGCTGGAATACAGTTCGACTTTCCCTGAAGGCGTCTTAAAACCTTCTTCTTCGTACTTTTTATAACGCTTCTCCTTTTTGCCGCCCGTAAACCGGCCCATGGTCCTGAAGTCTTCGAGAGTCATTCCTGCGGGCTCCAGAACGGCATTCCAAAAATCGTCGATCTGATCCCAGAAGTGCTCTCCAAGGCCCAGTCTTTTAGCCAGGCCGTTGATGATTTCGTGGTCGGCGCGGCATTCACCGACCTGGGCAACCTTGCGTTGCATTTGGGCAAGATTGCCCATGGGAGGCATTTGAACCCCGTCAAACTCCAGGTAGCTGGCTACGGGAAAGACCACATCCGCCAGGGCTGCTGTGGGCGTCATGAACATATCTGAAACAGCAAGGAAATCCAGTTTTTTAAACGCCTGGTAAGTCTTCCGGAGATTCGGCCAGGAGGAAAGGGGATTGGAAGCCGTCACAAACACGGCACGAACAGGATAAGGGTCTTCCTCCAGGATCGCTTTCACCACGGACTGGGGCGTCGCATAACGAAAATCCGGCAACAAATCAGGGTCAACTTTTCTGTTTCGATCCTCTGCTGAGAGGTTGTGACGAAGCTCCAATTCAAAGGACCATCGTCCCCTCAAACCGATTTGGGAAGAGGCTTTGTCCGGGTCGGCATCTCGAAATCCCGATCCCAGGATCTCCTTTTCTCCACCCGGAATGCCCAGGTTTCCTGTAAGGGCCATCAACATGGAAATGGCTCGGCCTGCCTGGAAGCTGTTCGTTTGGTGATCGATCGCATTTCCCCACTCGATGTGAGCCGGACTGTGGCCGGCATAGAACCTTGCCGCCGTCCGTATCAGCTCCGGTGGGACCCATGTGATTTGAGCGACCTTCTCCGGAGTATAGTCCTGAACATGCTTCCTCAGCTTTTCAAACCCCACGGTCCATTTGTTCACAAACTCTTTGTCGTAAAGCTCCTCCCGGATGATGACATGGAGCATCCCCAAGGCTAAGGCGAGATCAGTCCCGGGTCTGAGTTGAAGCCATATGTCCGCCCTCTTGGCGATTCCTGTTTGGAGGGGGTCGATGGAAATGACCTTGGCCCCTCGGCTGACGGCCGATGCAAAACCTCTGTAAATATTGGACCGGGTCGCGGCGATATTGGCGCCCCAGACCACGATGCATTCAGGAGGATGGTCGTATTCAGGAGCAGGAAGAAATCCAAAGGTCATTTCCGCCGCTAACATCCTCGGAACATGACAGACATGATCGCTGCACACCACATTCGGCGTGCCGAAGGCATTGGCCAATCGTACAAGGTGCGTGTCCATGGCCCCCTTCGCCGACCCATGCATCATAACCACTGATTCCGGGCCATGAGCTTCCTTCGCTCTGTTCAGTTCACTAGACACCAGGCTCAGGGCCTCATCCCACGAGATCCGCTCCCATCTCCCGTCTCCCCGTTCTCCGGCTCTTTTCAGGGGGTGCTTGAGGCGATCGGGATGGTTGAGATATTCCAGGGAAGCGCGGCCGATCTTGCACAATCCCCCTCTGTTCAGCGGGCTTTCCGGATCGCCCTTGATCATGACGGGTCTTCCGTCTTCCAGGGTGATCAGCACACCGCAGTTGCCGTTGCAGAGCCCGCAAACACTTTTCACGATTTCTGTAGCCATGTAAGACATCCCCCTTTGAAGAATATACGAGTTCTCAGACAAAGCTCATGATTTCATCTCAGAGTCCTGAGCAATTGGGTTCTCAAGTTTTTCCGGCGGATACTTCACCAACAAACTAAGCAAAAAAGCGATAAGCGGCAACACAAAGACCGCTTTGATCGCCACCGGGACTCCCCAAGCGTCTGCCACGGTTCCGAGCAAGGTCACTCCGATTCCACCGGCACTGATGGTGAATCCCACCATCATCCCCGAAGCAATCCCCAGATGTTGGGGGAGGAGGGCTTGTGCCATAACGGCCGTGAGGGCAAAGGTTGAAATCAAGAACAATCCCGCAACCCCCAGGAGGATGAAGGACATGGCACCGCTGCTGTTGTAGAAGAGGATGAGAAGGGGGACCGGCACTATAAGGGTGGCAGCGAGAAATCGCTTGTGTCCCCACCGATCCGCCACTGGAGCACCGATCAGCGTTCCCGCAGCTCCTGCCATAAGGAAAGTCGAGACCAGTTTCCCGGCATAGAGAGGATTTCCTTGAAGGAAGTCGATATAGTAAAAGGGGATATAGGTAACCAGCCCGAATTGCGTCCATGCCCTTATGGTAGCCACACCGATAAGAAGAAGAAATGATACCTTCCGACTCATGGAGAGAGGGATTTTCTTTTGTGTGCCCGCCTCTTCGTGGGCAGACTTGACAGGGGTTGTCAGCATGGACATGGAGAGGAGCAAGGGCACGGCCATACAAATTCCCGTCAGGACCATGCCCAGAGTTCCATTGATGCCGAAACGGGAAACCAGAAAAAGGGCCACTATGGGCCCCACGGCAATTCCCAGGTTCCCTCCTACAGCAAAAATCGACATGCCTGTTGCCCTTCTGCCCCCGGTAAAAAAGTAAGCGGTCTTGAATCCCTCGGGGTGGAAACTGGCAATCCCGAAGCCGCTGATAATGACGCAAAGGATCATGAGCGTGTAATTGGAGACGAAACCCGTGAGGGCTAAACCCAAGCAGGCAGTCAAAGGCGCGAGGGGGAGGAACCAGCCGATAGGCCGTTTGTCGGACAAATGCCCAAAGGCAGGCTGAATAATCGAAGAGGTGATGTTTGAAGCAAGGAGAATGGTTCCAGACATGGTGTAGGAAAGATTCAAGGCTTCTTTAAAAAAAGGGAGTAGAGCCGGTAATGCCCCTTGATTCACATCCGTGACAAGATGGCCCGCACTTAGAATGCCCAGCGCCTTCTTGTTCATTTTCATCATTTTTCCGTTTCCTTATCCTTTGGAGACCGATCCTCACAAGTCCTCCCATACTAAGCATTGTGTGTCTTGAAGTCCAGACCGAAGACCAAGCACATCCCCGGTTCACGCTCCATTTCCCATCATGGCATGTCCCTGGTCAAAGGCGGTCAGGTTCATCGCCACCTTTGAACCGGCCATGGTCCTGGTGATCACCCTTTCGAAGCTCGCCCGATCCAGAGGCAGCATCTTCGTTGCTGCGAGAGCTCCCACCAGCATGATGTTTCCGAATATGGGATTCCCCAGCTTCAAGGCCGCATCGGTGGTATTGAGAAACCAAGACTCTTTGGAGAGGTGCCGGATCCATTTCTTCAACTCCTCCTGGGAGGGGTAATGGAGGTCGCCGCAGATGACGCCCATTGAATAAATGGGCCGCATGTTGCAAAGAACGCTCACACCAGGATTCCCGTAATCCCGCAAGACCCTGATGGCCTCGGTAGGTTCCAAGGATACCACCATATGGGCTTTGCCTTTTGGAATCTGCGGAGAAAAGCTGGATTCCGCAGAGATGCGAAGGTGGCTCATGACAGAGCCTCCCCTCTGGGAAGCACCGAATGTCTCTCCAATGGTGATATGCAGCCCTCTTTCCATGAGCATGCTGCCCGCAACCCGGGAGGCCATCACGTTTCCCTGCCCACCGACGCCCGCGATAATGAGATTAAAAGGATCCGACGATAGAGTTACCTGTTCCATGACCTATGCCGCCTCCTTTTTTTCTATGGCCCCTGCGGGACAGATGGACGCGCACACACCGCAACCGGCACAAATCACTTCATCGATCTTGGCCACACTTTTCTCCTTGTCCCATACAAGCCCCGGGCACTTGAGTATCCGCGTACAAAAACGGTTGCACCCGCAGTTTTCACCCACACAGACGGCCTCATTGATGCTCATTTCGTAATCCTTTTTCCCCTTCCTTTCCGGACTCAAAGCGCAAGGTTTCTTCAATATCAAAACCCTCACACCCTCTTGTTTGTCCAGGAGTTCGAAAAGGACCTTCTGGGTTTCCTCCAGATTGAAAGGGTCGCAGATGCGCACCGTAGCTCCCATGGCCTCGCAAACCCGTGCCACATCAATAGCCGGCACCTGATTTCCGGCCGCATCCACGGGAAGCCCCGGGTGGGGCTGAAAACCGGTCATGGCCGTACCACTGTTGTCCAAAACCACGAGAGTGACATCCGATTTCTGGTGGACCGCATTGACCAGGGCCGGCAACACAGCGTGAAAAAAAGTGGAATCTCCGGACACCGCCATGACAGGCTGGTCCATACCGAACAGGCCCAGCTTCCCGAAACCGCTGGCCTCACCCATGCCGGATCCCATGGAATGCTGGACCTTCAGGGTGCTGAAGCCGGTGGGCAGAATGGCCATGGAGTAGCAGCCGATATCTCCGCACACGAACCCTTGCCGATTATCCATCTCCAAAACGTTGTGAATGGACAAGAAAGAGGCGCGGTGGGGACATCCCGGACAAAAGGTCATTTCCCGGTTTGGAGCCCCGATGGAGGCCAGTTCTTGTGACCTCTTCGCGTAATCCTCGGCCACACCTTGGTAGGGAATACCCAGGATCTTTGAAAGGGCCGCGATCACCAGATCAGGGTTCAACTCCCCGATGGAAGGAATGGAGCCCTCCCTTTTTCCGTAAAAGGTTTTCGCCCCGATTTTTGATGCTAATTCCGACGCAAGGATCTTGACATTCTCCTCCAGGAACGGGATCACTTCTTCCACAATGAGGATCTTGTCCGCTCGGGCCATATACTTCTCTAAAAGGTTGGGCGGAAGGGGCCAGGTCGTTCCCAATTTCAGGAGCCCCACCCTGCCCTCCAGGCCCAGGATCCGGATAGCCTCAAGGCTGTAAAGGTTGCACGCGCTGCTGGTGATCAAGAGCAGCTCAGGGGATTGCGGTCCGCTGTACCCATTGAACGGGCTCTCTTCAAACAGGGCCACGGCCTTCTTGAGCTTTTCTTGCTGAAGCCTATGCCTTGGGATCACGGGCATGTTGACCACAGCGCCTTCCATAGGGTCGAAGAACTCCCCGTCATGCTTAAAAAAAGCTTGCGCCTCTGTGCGTGGAAGCTCCCCCAGAACCACATTCCCGCTGGCATGGGACAGCCGGGTCACGCTGCGAACCATAACGACATTGCGGATCTCCTCAGACAGCTCAAAAGCCCATTTGACCATATCTTTGGCCTCCTGAAAGTCCCCTGGTTCCAGAAGGGGGATCTCCACGAGTCTGGCAAAATGCCGGGATTCCCCTTCGTTCGCACTGGAGAGGGCTCCCGGGTCGTCGCAGGGCACGAGCACCATTCCGGCCCTTGTGCCCGTAATGGCCAGGTGGAGAAGGAAGTCAGAGGCCACGTTCACACCGTTTTGCTTCATGGCGCACAGTGCCCTGAGCCCTGCGAAAGAAGCGGCGGCTGTAACCTCCATGGCGAGCTTTTCATTCGCGGACCATTCCACATAGAGATTCCTTTCATGGGAGACCCCGGCCAGGCTCTCAATAATCTCCGAAGAAGGCGTACCGGGGTATCCGGCAGCCACGCTGACCCCGGCCTCCAGCGCCCCCCGGGCGATGGCCTCGTTTCCCATGAAAAGACGCTCCTCTCCTTTTCGGCCATCCACCAAGTAGGACATGATCCCTCCCTCTTTTTGAACCCGGGACATCCTCCGGGCTTTCCCATCACCCGAGCCAGGGCTTCAGAATTTTTGAATTTTACCTAAGAATCGCCTGCGGCGACTATTACAACATTCCGGAAGAATATACTACTCTGAGAATTAAATTCTTTACATCGACTCAAATAAGTACGAGGGTTGTGGGGCTTTTCTGAAGTGACTGGTGGGAGGCCGCCGTCCTTTTCGTGACTTATCTGTGGGGGAAGCCGCAGCCCTGAGCTTGTCGAAGGGAATGCGGAGGGGGCAAAACTCCCCCATAGATAAGTTGCTGAAAAGACCAGGCCGGGAGCCTCGGAACACAAGAAAACAAGAAAAGCCCCATAACCCGGGGAAACGCAAACAATATTTTGCTCTTAGTAAAAGACCGTTAACACAAAATTTCTCTGTTATGAACAAGAAATAGAAGGATATTTTGAAAAGGAGGAACCGCATGGACAGGAAAGAAGTGATGGAGCTATTCAATAAAAGACCCCGCATTGGCGCGCTCAGCACGGCTAACAGTAAAGGCAATGTGAATGTTGCGGCATTCGGCTCTCTCCGGATGATCGATGAAAACACGGTTGTGATGGCAACCGGTGAAAACCGGTCCTTTCAATATCTAAAAGAAAACCCAAAGGCTGCCTTCATCATCATGGAGCCGCCTGGAGAAAAAGGCGGGGAATGGAAGGGAATGAGGGTGTATTTGGAAGTGACCGATATTGAGCAGGGAGGCCGTCTTTTTGACGAGATCCGGGAAGATGTGGAAAAAAGAGTGGGAAAACAGGCCACTAATAGGCTCCAGGCCGCCGTCCGTTTCAAAATTGCAGCGGTCAGACCGCTGATCGATCCTCTCTGATGCCATGAACACAACGATGATTATCGGGACATCCACAGGGCAATGATCTTATGGATGCCCACTGGGCTTGCTGATCATGACAGAAGCTGCCGCGGTAGCGCACACAAGGAAAGCCGAGACCGCATAAAAGACATAGCGGAGCCCGACAAAGTCCATTACCGCACCTGCTCCAACGGATCCCAACAAGACCCCTGCGCTCATGGCCATGCTGAAAACCCCCATGATGGAGCCCTGTCCATAGTACCTGCCTTCCTCAACAGCCAGAGCACCCAGACAAGGCCAGACTATGGCCTCACCGATGCCTGTGAACGTGAACAGCACAATAAGCTGAGTGAAGCTATGGGCCAGCGGGACCATAAACAGCGTACTGCTGATTATCAGAGTACCGATGACCAGCAGAGCGACTTTACTGAAGCGATCCACCATCCTTCCAAAAGGAACCTGGAGCAAAGCGTTGACCAGGGTTCTGCTGGCAACGACCATACCGATTTGAACGCCTGTTGCGTCCATGAACACGCTCATCAAGACAGGTAGAAACGCCATGCTCGGTATCAGAATGAGCATGGTGGACATACGGGAAAGGAGTATTCCCATCACGCGCGTATTTCTCATCATCTGGAGAAATACGGCAAAGACTGAGGGTCCCGCCGATGCTTCACGTTTCGCTCGCCTGGGAGGAAGGAAGGTGAGCACCAGAAGAAGTGAGCATACGCTCATTGCGACCATGGCATAATAGGGCCAGTTGATCCCCATGGCATCCAGAAACAGCCCTCCGATCACAGGGCCTCCACCAATGCCTGCAAACAGGGCAATGTTCAGCAGGCCCATGTACCTGCCTTCCTGTCCCCACGGAGCCATTTCTCCCACATAGCCCATGGCAATAGGAACGACCATAGCAGACCCGATGCCGTGAAAAAGACGTATCAGGATGAGGTGCCGCATGGAGATGGCCAGGGTATAGGTAAGCCCTGAAAGGGCGTAGATGAACAGGCCTGCAACGAGGAAGCGCTTTTTCCCCTGGCGGTCCGAGAGCCCTCCCACAAAGGGCTGAAGCACACCACGGCTGATGGAAAACCCTGCAACCATGAGTCCCAAGGAAATACCCGTGGCCCCCATGCGCGTGGCGTAAATGGGCATGATGGGAGCAATAATTCCCATGCCAAGGACGGCAATAAAAAGGGAAAGCAATATAGTGCCGAGAACCCGTTTGTCCACAAGGATGCCTTATCTGAATGGAGGCGCTCGTCCCGCCGCATATCCACGGGGACTACCTCAATGGATGCCCAGTCTCTCTTTGGCTCCGGCCACAATCCGGGGCATCATCTCGCCTGCTTTGCCCTCAATGCAGACAGTGGCCATCTCGTCCAAAGCTGTGGGCCCTAAGTTAATAATGACAAGCTTCGCTCCGGCCTGCAATGCCACCATGGGCATACTGGCGGCCGGGTAAACCACAAGGGTGGATCCCAGAACAATGCAGAGGTCACAAGTCCGCGATCGACGCTCCGATTCCATGAGCACACCAAAGGGAAGTTGCTCACCAAACAAAACCGCATCCGGTTTCAGCATGCCCGTGCAGGTGGGGCATTCCGGCTCGTCAAGGCCTCCTTCCAACCAGGATTTGATTTGCTCCATGGGATAGCGGGCTCCGCAGCTCAGGCATTTCCCATGGCTCAAATCGCCGTGAAGCTGGAAGACCATGTTCTCGGACACCCCGGCCTTCTGATGAAGTCCGTCCACATTTTGGGTGATCACGCCGTAAAGCTTGCCCATTTTTTCGAGTTCGGTGATGGCGTAATGCGCAGGGTTGGGCTTTGCTTCGGACAGGCCGAATTCCTGGCCTGTGAGAAGTTCCCAGTGGGTTTTTCTTGCTCTTTTGTCTGAGAGAAACTTCTCAATCGTGAAGTCATCAGGATCATATTTGCTCCACAACCCATCAGGGCTTCGAAAGTCCGGTATGCCGGACTCCGTGCTCACCCCGGCTCCGGTGAAGACGATGATCCTGTTCGATTCCGTGATAAAATCAGCCACCCGGTCGATTTGATGATCTGCTGTTTCCACAATGTTTCCTCCACTTGAATTCTCTATTCAGCATGCGCCCCGAGGGCCTGTACTGAGAACCCCTTTATTAACTCCCCTTTCTTCTGAAGCATAGGAATTGTGTGCTTGGTCTGTCAACAAATATGGCAGTTGGGGAACTTTGAAGCCTGCAACTTCTTTTGCAGCGTTAATCCCCTTTGCGCTCCCCAAGTTAACGGACTTAGGGCATTTTTTTGAAGCCCCGCCTTATGATGTCAATCCCGGTTGCGCCTTCCCACCGCCCTTCCCCAGCGCTCCCACGCATCTCATCAGCCGGTCGGCGGCAATCTTTTATGGGGGCTTCCCAGTGGAAATCAAACGTAACCGTCCGAAACCATTAAAGCTTCTGGAGGCGCTCAGGTTCCCCCCTCGCCTTCCTCTGATCTCCAGCTAATTTTTGGATCATGTTTGGAACAGCGCTTGCACTTTTCTTAGGGCAAAAGGGCGAACGGGTTTATGAAATGGCTGGGAAAATCCGAAAAAACAATCTCCTGAGAAGCGGCAAAAGGCCGTTTGAGTCGCTTCACCCGCAGCCCGCCATTCCTTTTTCCCCAAATGGAAACTCCCGCGAGTCCGGACAAAGGAATGATCTCGGCAATTTTCTCCAAAAGCTCCTCATAACACTCATTTTCCTGGTCTATCTCCCCTCATGCGCCGTGGACATTAACACCAGGCGGCACCATGCCATAGGGTTTTCAGTACCTGACCTCCAGGCCATGGCAGAGGAAAACACCAGAGCACTGGCCTGGTATAAGGACAACGAGTGGCAGTTCAATAAGGGAGATAAGACCAGACCCCCTGAAAACTGTCTCTGTCTTTCAGGCGGAGGAATCCGTTCTGCGGCCTTCAGTATCGGCGTGCTTAAAGGACTCCAGGAAAAAGGCCTCCTGGATAAAATCGATATCATTTCAGCCGGGTCTGGGGGCTCCTATGCTTTGTCCTGGTACTATCTCCAACAATATGGACAGGATCGCAATGCCAGAAGGGAGTTGTTTGACGGGCCGCATCTGGACAAACTCGCCGCCGGCTCGAAAATGTATCCCTTCTCCAAGATAGCCTCCTCTGCCCTGGGCTATGCCGCTTTCCTTCCACTAAACCTTCTGTTTAATCAGATCCTTTCACTGAACGCGGATACAACGATTTTAAGATCAATGTACGAAGACTCTGTCAGGAGTACATTTCACTCCGGCAGAGATGCGAGTTTTCCCGAACTGCGCGAGCTCATAAAGAAAAACGGCCTTCCGTATTTCATCATTAACACCAGCGCCACTATAGACTACAGTCCTTCCAATTACGGCAGCAAACTGGCCAACAGGGTTTTCGAATTTACACCACTGCACTTCGGGTCTGACGGATTCGGTTACTCGGACGAATTCCCGGTGACCGTGGGGCGGGCCGTCTCCATTTCTGGAGCAGCCGTGGATCTGGCAAGCACGATTCCTGGACGCCTCGAGTCTGCGCTTGCCTCTTCTCTAAACATCGATCTGGGATATCATATTGACAACTACAATAACAAATCCGCGTTCAGGCAGGTAAAACGTTTCATTCCCTTCTACTTTCTCGCAAATTCAAACGACAGAAAAGGAACGGATATCTGCCTAACGGATGCAGGTCATTCCGAAAACCTGGGGATGTATTCGCTGGTAAGGAGGCTCCCCCGGAGAATCATCGTGGTAGACGCGACTTTCGATCCAACCTATGAATTTGAATCCTATTTCAATCTCAAGAATGCCTTGAAAAGCGAAATGCAGGTTGATCTCAAAGTCACCGGTATCGACACAGTTCCAGATCGCTGCACGGATCGAAAATCGCGGCAGGGATGCCATGGGTCTGGCGAAGACAGCAGCTTTGACACGTCCCGTCCTGTTCTGAGAGGAGCTGTCTCGTACTTTCCGATAAAACTCCCCGACAACACGATTGAACAACGGAGCATTGAGGTTGTTTACATCAAGCTGTCCATTAACGACGAACTCTTTAATGCCTTTCCAACCCAGGACCCGCTCGGAGATGACTACAGAACTGCCCGCGAGTATTATGGTAAAGACCTGGTGGAGTATTATCTCAAAACAAGGACGCAGGATCGTTGCGGGAATTCGCTTTTTGGCTGCGAGTTTCCTCATCATACAACGTGGGATCAAAACTACGAGCCCGACCAGTTCAAGGCTTATGTTGATCTAGGCTACCACATCGTAAGGAATGAAGTAGAGAATGAGTGGAGTCCGTCCACCCGCTGTGAAATCCAGCTAGGCGTTTCCCCATACGACTTCCTTCTTGCTGCCTCCAAGGGAAGATAAGATGTCCGCATTTCTATTCCCGTAGCAAACAGCACAAAACCCCACCTCTCGTCTGAGAAATGGGGCCTTGATAATTCGGCCATACCGCCCTCGGTGGAAGGTTATTTCCTGGGCTTATTTCTGCTCTTTAAAAACTGTGTGTAAATTAAGGGACGGAACATCTCTATGTGAGTATGTCTTTCTTTTCCAGTCTCCAAGCGTAAAGGCAGACTGCTCCCATTATTAGCCAGCCAATTATTGCACCATACAGACCGGAGCCCCCTACACCTCCAAAATGCTCTCTTTTAAGGGTAAGAAACAAGGTAAATGCAATGCTGAGAGCTAGACTGATAGCAAAAAGTTTCACTGCCAGCCTACGCAAGAAAAAAAGGGATACCGCTGCGGCTAACGTCAAGCTTCCGCACAAGAACGTAATGACGTGGTCCAACACAGTAAGACTTTCAAAATAAGACTTCTGTTCATCTCTGACAGGAACGAAGCCCCCTAGAATAGTCAAATGAGAGATCATCATAACGGATACAGACAAAAAATACCATGCGGAGATTACCCACACCATTTTTGGCCGTTCTGGTTTCGACATTTCGCTTATACTCTCTAATGTCATTGGCCAGCGGGTATAAAACCCTACCTGTCCTCGTGGAATGGTGCTTTTAATATCTAATCCACGGCACTTCGTTTGGCCCAACCCCACTGCAAAATCACACACTTCAAAAAAGGGTAAAAGAATTCACCTTGACTTGAGACGTTTTCGGCGGCGTCTGACTTCGCGCAATATGCGCACATCCTCCTGGTGTCGAGGATGATCTATGCGGCTTTTTATACGCACCAAGCTGTCCAGATCGATCCAGTTGGCATGGGCTTTTCCGTATCTTCCCTGTATGCGTTTTTTCCAGGCTGTCTCAAACCGGATGCCTTTTATAGCGCGCATAAGGTCTATACGATCAGGAGGGACGCCCAACTGGAGGATCTCCTCCACGGCGGTCGGATTTAGAAGATAGGGGCTGCCAAATTCACTGAGTGCTTTGTTGGCACGCTTCACATTGTCTTCGCTCGGATCAATCCATAGGTCCATATCCTTGGTGTAGCGGGGTTTTGCATGATAGATGAAAGCAAGCCCGCCGATAATCAGATATCTGACACGGTGCTTCTGCAAGAGATAAAGGAGATCTTCGAAATCCTGGATAGTCTCCACAGATTCTATGGACCCTTTCTTCTCGCTTTCTTGTTTGACGAACGACCTTTAATAACCTTGTCGATGTCTCTTCGAATGGCCACCAAAGCGGACAAGCGCTGTTCAGGGGATTGTTGTTGCCAGAAATCAAGGTCCCAAGCCTCAGCCTCCCTGAAGTTCGCCGCCTTATGGGCTATGATCGTTGACCTCCGCCCAGATGCTCTTTCTTTGATTCCCATTGTTAGCATTCCCTTCGAAGAAAGCCGGTGTATTTCTTTTGAAGTATATGAATTATGCGCTTAATTTGTCAACAGATATGCGCCCAAAGGGACCCCCATAAAATAGTGAAAACCCGCTTCCTCCAGACAGAATGTGGACGCTCGTGATTTATTGACTCTCCAGTAAATATTTCTCGGTAACTTCGTGCCCCAGCATCTGCTACCCATGCGCTATCAATTTGCTTACCGCAGACGGACTGATCCGCAACTCCTTCGCCATAGAGGCAGAGTTGAGTCGAAATTTGCGCACTCCAACGTAGCAGGGAAGTGCACGGGCTTTCGCTACGGTCCGCATTTTGCTCCCGGACTTTACATCCTCGGTCGCCACGCCAAAATGATCTCCGGCTTCCTCTTAGAACCGCTGTAGATTTGCTTCTCTTAAGAGTTCTCCCTTCCATCTCCCAGGCAGAAAATGTCTTTCTGCTCCGGCCATAAGCTTTGGGGAAAAAGCCTTTTTGTTCCCGAAAAGGTACTTATAGACCCACTTAAGAAGGCAGATTTGTCAATACTCCGTAAGATATCAGTCACTTCGTTTGCCCAGACCCCATTACAAATTACACACATTACACATCACAATACTCCCGCTAGTCCTTGTGGTTTTGGGAGGGTGGCGATTTGCTTGAAACGGCCAGGGTTTTTTAACCAGCGCGAGGTTGCTTTCGGCGTACAGGACCTTCACAAGATTATCCACTAAGAGACAAAAATAAACTTTGTTAAATCTCTTTGGATCTTAAAAGCGTATGTTCCAGAGGTCAGATAATATCCGTGCATCTAAGAGACGGAAAAGTCATCAAAATAGAGGGCGACGCCATGGGGGATGAAGCGGCTCTCGAGCGCCTTTACCATCCTCATCGTCTGAAGTATCCCCAGAAGAGAACAGGCAAAAGAGGTGAAGGTAAATGGGAGCGAATCTCGTGGGATGAAGCTTTAGATGCAGTAGCGAACAAACTAAACGGCATTAAAGAAAGATACGGTGCGGAGTTCGTAGCCTTTGGCAAGGGGTACCGGAGGCCTTTCTGCGATTATGTTAATAGGCTGGCGAATGCCTTCGGTACGCCAAACGTCGTAGGCTCAGACCATGTTTGTTATGTGCCTACAGCCGTCGGGGACATCCTCACTCATGGGTACGACGCCTTTCCAGACTGGGATTACCCCACAAGATGCGCTTTGTGGTGGGGCAGGCGTGGACAGCCGCCCATCAAAGAAGGCGCGAAACTTATTGTCGTGAACCCCCTGAAAACGCAAGCCGCTGCAGCCGCAGATGTTTGGATGCAGCCGAGACCGGCCACAGACTTGGCTTTGGCTCTGGGTATGTTACACGTAATCATCAATGAGAAACTTTACGACGAGGCCTTTGTTGACAAGTGGACAGTTGGTTTTGATAAGCTAGCGGAACATATTCAACAATACTCTCCCAAAAGAGTTGAAGAAATAACCTGGGTCCCTGCAGAACGGACTGTGCAGGCAGCAAAACTTTTTTCAGAAACCAAGCCTGCTTATATTAAAGCTGGTAATGCCATCGAAGATAACCTCAACAGCGTCCAGTGTGCCAGAGCTCTGGCTATTATGAGTGCTATTACCGGCAATCTGGACGTACCTGGTGGAAATATTGACGTTCGAGGGGTCATAGACGAGATGGGCGGACCAGAGGTGACCCTTTCGGATAAACTGTCCGAGGAACAGCTAGGAAAAAGGATCGGATCTGACGCCGGTTTGGTACCCCCGCATCCTCTCTGGCACCTGGTTGCCACTATGCCTCTTCAGGTGCCGCCTCAATTCTTGGTGAAAGCCATCCTTGAAGAAGCCCCTTATCTAATCAGGGCACTTTGTGTTTTTGGCAGCAATCCACTTTTAACCTGGAGCAATGCAAAGGAAGTGTATAGCGCTTTTCAAAAACTGGAATTTTTGGTTGTCGCTGATTTGGTTATGACACCCACCGCCATGCTCGCTGATATCGTGCTTCCCGCTGCCTCTTATTTAGAACAAGATGCCGCCCTGGTCGCCCCAGTCAGGACGCCCATTGTTCAACCCAGACAGAAAGTGGCCCAAGTAGGTGAAAGCTGGCCGGATATGAAGATACTTATTGAACTCGCAAAGAAGCTGGGCTTGAGCGAGTATTTCTGGGAAAACATGCGTAGTTTTATCGAAGACCAGCTCGAACCACTGGGTATGTCCTTTGAAGAGTTCAAACAGCATGGGATCATCCCGCATATCGTGGGATATAGGAAGTATAAAAAGAAAGGCTTTAATACACCTTCCGGCAAGGTAGAAATATTCTCAAGCTTGCTTGACCAATGGGGGTACGACCCCTTGCCTATCTATCATGAGCCTCCGGAGACTATGCGGAGTGCACCGGAATTATCCCAAGAGTACCCGCTGATCTTCACAAGCTGCCATGAAGACTATTTCATCCATTCTCAGGACAGACATCTAGAAGCATTGCGCAGGAAAAAACCAGAACCTACAACTATAATTCATCCTGACACTGCTGCTAGCCTTGAAATACACGAGGGCGATATGATTTATCTGGAAACCAGAAGAGGCAGAATAAAGCAGAAAGCAGTCTTGGATGCCGGCATTGACCCCAGGGTGGTAAGTGCCAGTTATGCTTGGTGGTTCCCCCAAAAACGCGCTGAGCAACTTTTCGCTTGGGATCAGTCGAACATCAACATCCTGACTGATGACAAGCCTCCATATAATCCTGAGATGGGGTCAACCAATCTCAGGGGTTTCCTTTGTAAGGTGTACAAAGCATAGTCTCTGCTGAAGCCAACTTAATAGCAGGAGACTCCTCTGCCGCACTTCTTGAAACTGACTTACTTCTCTCACCTGACAAGGCCCGGTAGCCAAGTGGCTATCGGCGGAAAAATCAGAATCACCACGATGGCTAAGATATCTGCCAGCACAAAAGGGAAAACAGCCCGATAGATATCCCCCATCGTGGTATCCGGTGGAGCCACCCCCTTCATCACAAACAAAAGGAAGCCGAAAGGCGGCGTCTTTAACCCGACTTCCATATTGATTAAGGCCATGAGCGCGAACCATATAGGGTCAAAGCCCAAAGTGTAGATAACCGGCATGTATATGGGGAAAGTAATCATCATGATGGAAACCTGCTCCATAAAACAACCAAGAATCAGTAAAAGGAACTGCATCGCGATGATGACTACGTAAGGAGGAAGTTGGAGGCCGGCCACAAATTCGGTCAATCCCCTGGTTGCTCCAGTAAAAGCCAGGATTTGACTAAAGGCCGTGGAGGCCGTTAAAATGAAAAACATCATAACGCAGGTGCGAAGAGAGCTAGCGATGGCCTTCTTCACAACATGCCAATTAAGCCTTCCGTAGATACCCGCCAAAACGAACACAGCCAGAGCAGCGACAGCCGATGCCTCCGTCGGATCGCAGAGGCCCATGACTACAAACCCAATAACCAGAAGGATAATGGCTCCAAAAGGGAGAACGTAACGCAACGTATCCATAACCTTCTGAGATAAGGGGATGGCGACCGGTGTATAAGCGGGGGCCACAGAAGGTTGGAGTGCACACCTCCCAACGATGTAGCCCACATATGTTATTGCCATTATCAGGCCGGGAATCACACCCGCCATAAGAATTTTCCCAACGGATAATCGTGCTAAAGTGGCTAGGATAACCGCTAGTGCGCTTGGAGGGATGATCATCGCGAGTCCGCCGCTCATACAGGCACCGATAGAGATTTCCTTTTTGTAGCCGCGACTTTCCATCTCCGGCACCAACACGGATCCCAACATAGCGGTGGTCCCGAGACTAGAACCGCTCAATGTAGAAAATAAGGTAGCTCCGGCAATTGCCACCAACCCCAACCTACCAGGCAACCGTCCCATCCATTTGTCTAAGACGTCGATCGCCCTGGGAAACGTTCCGGATTGAAACAGCACCTCACCCATAAGTACAAACATGGCAACGCACACCAGGGGATACATGTTTATTGATGCAAAGATGCTCAAGACGAGCTGGTAAAAACCGGTTGTCCCGCCCCAGAGAAAAAATACGCCGACTATATTGACCAGCATGAAGGAATACGCTACCGGCAGTCCTGTCGCCATTACTAATATCAGCCCCAATAAAAGCACAGTTAGGGGCAACATGAATCCCAAGGTGTCCTCCTCCTCTCTTATATTCCCGGTTCCTTGCTCCTTTGGCGTCTAATTTCTCTCAGCCGCTCACAGTGGCCATACGCTTGCCTCAGGAACTGCATTGACAGCAAGAAAAAACCTATGGGGATGAGTGACAGAAGCGGCGCTTTAGGAATCCGTAGTATTTCAATGACTGTGATACCCTGTGTGAAATGTTGCCAGGTACTTAATGCACCATACAAAGCCAAAATAAGGGAGATGAGTATCCCTGCTATTGATGTGATCAGAGAGAGTATAGTGTTGGTTTTTGCACTTAAGAATGCGAGCACTATATCAACCCTAACGTGACCCCCCTCCCTGAGAAGCCAGGGAGCTGCCAGAAAGGTAAGAGCGACTATCATATACTGGCAGATTTCCACTACCCACCCTGGTGGCCGACCCAGACTGTACCGCATTACCACCAGATAGGACACAAGAAGCATAATAAGAATCAGAAGAACACCAGCGGCGCCGGCCAGTAGATCCATTATGCGATCTAAGACCGCCGCCGCTTTTTTCGATACCTTGTTGATTAGATCACGAATGTGCATTCTCTACTTCCCTGTTCAGCATCCAATGGGCAAAACACCCAGGATACAATAGCTTCCCTATCTTTTTTCCCGCGACAAAAGCTCCTTTAATCTGGGGCCATACTCCGGCGCATGTTTTAGTATTTCTTCCCAGTTCGCGGAATATGCGAGCGCCACATACCTATCTGCTTCCTCTGGCGGCAGCATAACTCTTTTCACACCTGCTGGTTTCATTTTATACTCCCAATCCAGTTGCCCTTCCCAGATCCTGGCAGCGATAGCAATATATTCAGCATCCTCCATGCACTCATTTATTACGTCTTGCAATTCTTTAGGAATCTTATTCCAGGTCTTCAAGTTCATAAGGGTTCCCGGCTGCATCTGCCAAATCCCAGGCCAAAGCTCATACTTAACTATCTCTTCCAAGGCAAAACCCGTTATACCCGCTTCCGGCCAGTATGTACCCTCGACAGTGCCCCGCTCAAGCGCCGTATATAAATCAGCGGGTGGAATAGTGACAGGTTTTGCGCCAAGCGCTTTATACAAAGGCGCATAAAGTGGGTGGGTTCGGAAGATCTTACCTTTAAAGTCCGCCAATTTTCCAATCTTAACCGTGGAATATAAATGGTATGGCAAAACACCTGCCAGTCTGCCCAGATATTTGGCATTCAACTTTTTTTGAAAGATTTCGTCCCAGAGGTCAAAGATACCTACCTTTCTCTCCTCCCAAGGAGCATACTTGCTAAGTGAGCTTGCCTCAGTTTCCGGCACTCTAGGTGCCATATAAGCAAGAGGGCTATAAAGCTGAAGATCTACTATCCCGTTCATCAGGGCATCAGCCTGTTCAAAGGAGCCAATTACCTCAGGACCCCCAAGCCAATCAATTTTAATCCTTCCACCTGATCGTTTATGGACCATGTCTATAAACTTTGGAACACTCGTAAAAATGTCCGGATGGGTTTTGGGCAAAGCGGTTACCCCCTTGAGTACGATGGGTTCCGCTGCGGCAGCTTCTCTTGCTGCGGATCCTCCAAGATCAGCAATAACAAATGTACTTGCCAGGGATAGTACCAACGCTGCTAAAAATAGCCTATTTTTCATGAGACCCTCCTTTCACTATTTTGGTTGCACATCAACCAGTTCAACAATTCAAGGTGTAACACTTTTCATCAACTACTGACAATACCCTTTCTCGATTACCCTATTCCCTATACCAATGACTTAACACCGCTTGTGCTTCGCACCCCAAACCGTTATGCCAGAAGACAATCACCCCCCTTCTGCTTTCTTGTTCGATAAGGACCTTGAACGTATTTATCGATGCGTCTGTGAATCTCCACCAAAGCGGACAATCGGTGCCCAGAATGTTGCCGTTGCCGGAAGTTGAGACCTGGTGCTGCAACCTTCCTAAAGTTTGCTGCACCATACGGCTTTCTCTTCGATTCCTATTGTCACTGCTCTTTCCAGCTAAAGTAGACGCATTTCCGCGGGAGTATAAGAATTATATGCTTGATCTGTCAACAGCTATGACACCAGCGATAATGCCCGTTTCAGAGGGCAGATTTGGAAGGACTCATGGCAAAATAGAAAAAGGTTTTCTCTATCCCCCCAAAGGCGCGGGGTTGGGCATTGAACATAACGAGAAAATAGTGAAGAAATACGCAGCCTCAGACCGGTTTGCTCCCCTATGAAAGGCAAGGCGATCGGGAGTCTATGCGGGCTTTTCTGGGCCCAAAGTCTGCTTCTTTAGTCAACTTATGATCTTATGGACGTCCCCTGAATTGCCAAGCCCGTATTCAGTTGCCGTTCTAACCATAGCCTTCACATTCTCTACTGGAGCTTTGGGAGGGATCCCACACCCGCTCATTAGAATAAAACGGCTGGTTCCGGCTCTCCGAAGACAATTGAGGGTATCCATCACAACTTGTTCCTTTGTCCCCATGAGCAGGGACTCGATGGGATCCACATTTCCGCCCAGAACCGCTTTTGGGATTCTTGCTCTTGACTCCGAAAGATCCATACACTGGTCCAGGCTCAGAACTTCTGCCCCGGTTTCCTCCATAGCCTCAAGCATGGAATACGTGTCTCCACAAATATGTAAAATGCAGGGGACATCGAGTTTGCTGGTGAGCCTTTGAAGCCTGGGCATGACCATTTGGCGGAATATGGAGGGAGAGATCATAGAGGAAGAAGACGTCGGTTCAGGAATGATAATAATATTTGCCCCACTATCAACGAGCGCATGGCCAAACTCAAGTAAAGTCTCATTGATCCTGTCCAGCAGTACTTCTAGGACCGGCCGGTTTTTGATAATCATCCGCAGGATCAGCTCTGCTTCGATTATGCGGCAAGTGGTGGTAAATGGACCCTCAAAGAGGCCAATCACTGGGAGATCACCTTTGCCGTACTCACTCAACCTTTGGACTGCTTCCAGGAATACGGGTAATCTTGCTACCTTCCTGACGTCAGGGCAAGGTATTTCATCAACATCCTCCTTGTATGCAATGGTAAGAGGAAGGGGGTCAACCAGTGGACCTGTTTCCAGAAAAC